>NZ_JBSFRU010000411.1:0-4998 GCF_053589395.1 Nocardia sp. NPDC003345 | reverse complement strand
CTGGCGCGCGATATCCGGGCTCAGGTGATCGTGCTGGCCGGCGATGCCACCGCCAGCCGCAGGCGCGAGTCTCGAGGGCTGAAAGGCAGGGCCCAGAGGGGCCAAAACCCGCGACGCCGCAGGCGGCGCCAATGAACACAGCTCAGCCGAGCAGGACCGCGTAACCCGGTTTGATGATGTCGTCGATGATCCGCAACCGCTCCGGGAACGGGATGAACGCCGATTTCATGGCGTTGATGGTGAAACGTTCCAGATCGGTCCAGCCGTACCCGAACACCTGGTGCAGTTTGAGCATCTCCCGGCTCATCGAGGTATCGCTCATCAGCCGGTTGTCGGTATTGACGGTGACCCGGAAGCGCAGCCGGGCGAGCAGGTCGAACGGGTGTTTGTCCAGCGAGGGCACCGCCCCGGTCTGCACATTCGACGAGGGGCACAGTTCCAGCGGGACCCGGGTATCGCGGACGAATCCGGCCAGCCGGCCGAGCCGGGCCTCCTCGATCGCGCCCGGGACCTCGATATCGTCGACGATCCGCACCCCGTGCCCCAGCCGTTCGCAGCCGCAGAAGGCCAGCGCCTCGTGGATCGACGGCAACCCGAAGGCCTCACCGGCGTGGATGGTGAAATGCGCGTTGTTGACCCGCATGTACTCGAAGGCGTCGAGGTGGCGCGACGGGGGATAGCCGGCCTCGGCGCCGGCGATATCGAAACCGCACACTCCGCGATCCCGGAACCGCACCGCCAGTTCCGCGATCTCGCGCGACCGGGCGGCGTGCCGCATGGCGGTGAGCAGGCAGCGCACCACGATGGGCCGCCCGGCCGCCGCGGCGTCGGCCTCGCCGGCCGCGAAACCGGCCAGCACGTGTTCGACCACCTCGTCGAGGGTCAGATCCTGTTCCAGATGCTGTTCGGGCGCGAAGCGCACTTCGGCGTATACGACGCCGTCGTCGGCGAGGTCCTCGACGCATTCGCGGGCCACCCGGCGCAGGCCCTCCGGGGTCTGCATCACGGCGACGGTGTGGGTGAAGGTCTCCAGGTAGCGTTCCAGCGATCCGCTGTCGGCGGCGTCGCGGAACCAGCGGGCCAGCGCTTCGGCGTCCTGGGCGGGTAACCCGTCGTACCCGCATTCGCGGGCCAGTTCGAGCACCGTGGCGGGCCGCAGACCGCCGTCGAGATGATCGTGCAGCAGAGCCTTGGGGGCGCGGCGCAACGAGGCGAGATCCAGCGGCATCGGTCCGGTCATGTTCCGACGGTATCGCCGATCATCCGGCCTGTCGGCCGGACGCCCCGAATCGTCGTGCCTCTTCGGTCGCCGCTCATCTCGAGTTCACTCCCGCTCGGCCCGGTGGTCGCGGTCCGGACAGCTACCGCGGTGCGTGATCGGCAGGGGATGTCCGGATGTGGTCCGCGGCGACCCGTTCGAGGATCAGCGGTCCCCGGCCGCTGTGCTCGTCGGCGGCGTCCGCGACCGTGATCGCCTCCGTCAGCGCCTGCCGGGCCCGGTCGAAGGCCTCGGGTGTATCGGTGTGCAGGGAGAGCAGCGGTTGCCCGGCGGTGACCCGGTCGCCCTGGACGGCGTGCAGGCGGACACCGGCCCCGGCCTGCACCGGGGCGCCCTGGCGGGTGCGGCCGGCGCCCAGCCGCCAGGCGGCGATCCCCACCGCGAGGGCGTCCAGACGGGTCAGCACGCCGGTGGCCGGGGCGGGCAGGGTTTCGGTATGCGCGGCGGTGGGCAGCGCCGCGTCCGGATCGCCGCCCTGGGCCCGGACCATGGTGCGCCAGCGATCCATGGCCCGCCCGTCGGCGAGGGCGTCGGCGGGGTCGGCATCGAGCCCGGCCAGGGCGACCATCTCCCGGGCCAGCGCGAGTGTCAGTTCCACCACATCCGCCGGACCCCCGCCGGCCAGCACCTCCACCGCTTCCTCGACTTCGAGGGCGTTACCCGCGGTACGGCCCAGGGGCGTGTCCATCGCGGTCAGCAGGGCGACGGTGTCGACGCCCTCGGCGGTGCCCAGTTCCACCATGGCGGTGGCCAGCGCATGCGCTTGGTCACGGGTCCGCATGAACGCGCCCGAGCCGACCTTCACATCGAGTACCAGTGCGGCGGTGCCCGCGGCGATCTTCTTACTCATGATCGAACTCGCGATCAGCGGAATCGATTCGACGGTCCCGGTGGTATCGCGCAAGGCGTAGAGGCGCTTGTCGGCGGGCGCGAGATCGGCGCCGGCGGCGCAGATCACCGCGCCCCCGGCGGGATCGGCCAGGATCTCGTGCATCCGGTCGACGCCGATATCGGCCCGCCAGCCGGGTACCGACTCCAGTTTGTCCAGCGTGCCGCCGGTGTAGCCCAGACCCCGCCCCGACAGCTGCGGCACCGCGGCGCCGCAGGCGGCCACCAGCGGCGCCAGCGGGAGGGTGATCTTGTCGCCGACACCGCCGGTGGAGTGTTTGTCCACGGTGGGCCGGGACAGGCCGGTGAAATCCAGCCGGCGGCCGGACTCGATCATGGCGTGCGTCCAGCGTGCGGTCTCGCGGCGGTCCATCCCGCGCAGCACGATCGCCATGGCCAGCGCCGACATCTGCTCGTCGGCCATCTCACCGTGCGTGAAAGCGTGTATGGCCCAGTCGATCTGCTCGTCGGACAGCGGTGCGCCGTCCCGCTTGGCCCGGATGATCGATATCGCGTCGTGTGCCGTCACGCCCCCAGTCTCGCAGCGCGCCGGCGGCGGCGCCGAGGATCCGTTTCCGCCACGAGATCCGTGCCGGGCCTCATTCCTGCAGGGCGCGCAGGGTTTCGAGCCGGGTGGCGACGGTCGGGCCGGTGGGGGCGACGATGATCTCGTCGGCGCCGGTCTCCTTCACCAGGGTGTCCAGCCGGTCGCGTACCTGCTCGCGGGTGCCGACCGCCTGGTCGGCGTTGCGGTCGTCGACGAACGCGTTCTCCGCGTCCGACCACGGATACGCCACCGCTTCTTCGAGGGTCGGGATGCGCTGCGGCAGCTGCCCGGTGCGCATCCGCAGCTGGACCAGACTCTGCGGCAGGGTCCGGCGGCGTGCCTCCTCGGCGCTGTCGGCCACGACCGTGGACACCGCCAGCATCGAACGCGGTTCGCTCAGCACCTCCGAGGGCCGGAACTCGCGGCGATACAGCTCGAACACCAGCGGGGTGGTGCGCCCACCGGCGAAATGGTGTGCGAAGGCGAACGGCAACCCCATCATGGCGGCGAGCCGGGCGCTGAAATCGCTGGACCCCAGCAGCCACATCTCCGGCGGGTCGCCCTCGCCCGGGATCGCCCGGATACGGTCGCCCTGCCCGCCGCGCAGTGGGGGAATGGTGCCGAAATAGGCGAGTAGCTCCACCACCTGCTTCGGGAAATCCTCGACGGCCTCGGCGGCGGCCCCGCGCCGGATGGTGGCCGAGATCAGCGGGTCGGTGCCGGCCGCCCGGCCCAGACCGAGGTCGATCCGGTCGCCGTACAGCGCGACCAGGGTGCCGAATTGCTCGGCGACCACCAGGGCGGCGTGGTTGGGCAGCATCACCCCGCCGGACCCCACCCGGATCCGCTCGGTCGCCGCGGCGACGGCGGCGATCAGTACCGGCGGCGCCGAACTCGCGATCCCCGGCATGCCGTGGTGCTCGGCCACCCAGAACCGGCGGTAACCCAGCCGTTCGGCTTCGCGGGCGACGGTCAGGGTGTCGGCGAGGGCCTGGCTGTGCGATCCGTCGGCGGCTACGGCGGCCAGATCGAGGACGGAGAGGGGAACTGTCATACCGGGAGCAACGGGTGGGAGCGCATCGAGATTCCGGGCGCGGTGACCGGCCGCGGATATCGTGCGCCGGCCGGGCGGGGTCGCGACCGCCGGACCCGGTCGTCAGCCGCGTCCGGCGGCCAGGTCCCCGGGACCGAAGGCATCGGTCAGCAGGCGGCCCAGCGGGGTGGGACCGTCGCGGTGGTCGATCAGCAGATCGTCCCCGCCGAACTCGTAGAGCACCTGCCGGCAGCGGCCGCACGGCAGCAGGATCTCACCCCGGCCGTCGCAGACCGAGACGGCGAGCAGCCGTTCGCCGCCGGTGACCCGGTGGTTGCCGACGAGGACGCATTCGGCGCACAACCCGAGACCGTAGGAGACGTTCTCCACATTGCAGCCGGTCGATACGACCCGGCCGTCCCAGCCCGCCGCCCCCACCGGGAAACCGGAATAGGGCGCGTACGCCCGCCGCATCGCCTCCCGCGCGCCGGCGCGCAGCAGCTCCCAGTCGATATCGGTCGGTGTATCCGCGGCGTTCATGGGTGCTCCAGTCGGTGCCGGTGGGTCTCGGTCCGGTTCCAGCTTGGCCTACCGCGCCGTGTCGTGCGCGGCGGCCGGGGGCGGAAGTGAAACATGAGCTTCCACCTGGAGATATGTAGATTGTCCGGCCGCCCGGTCGGGCGCAGGTCACCAGGAAGGTGCCGAATGACGCTTTCGAAGTTCCTCATCGTGATGGTGTATTCGAAACTGCTCCTATCGAAGCTCGACGCGTACGGCGAGGTCGAGGTCCGGATGGAGTACCAGATCGTGCCCGACCACGAAGCCGATCCGGCCGTGGGCCGGTATCCGCAGAGCGCCCTGTCGAGTCAGGCTCTGCTCGGCCGGGTGACCGGAGATACGGTCGATACCGTCTTCAATTACGAAACCGTGCGGTTGCGGGTCGACTCGATCTCGGAAGGCGACTGAGCCGCCCGGCGGGGCAGACGCCCGCGCCCCGGCAGCGGCGGCCGGACCGAGCGGTTCCCGGGTCGTCCGGAGGTATCCGGACACCCCGGGACGGCCGCCGGCGGCGCCCCCGGGCGGAGGGCGCGCGACCGTGACCGGTAATTCGGGGCAATCTCCGGAAACTCTTTCCTCCGGAGTCGTTCTCTCGGCTACTGTTGAGTAACTTCCGGCTTCCGGGTGAGACAATTCGCACATTGCCGTCCCGCACAATGGTGACTTCGGCATTGAGAGGCCGTGTGTCCGCCG
>NZ_JBSFRU010000410.1:0-5007 GCF_053589395.1 Nocardia sp. NPDC003345 | reverse complement strand
ACACCCCATAACTTTTTTTGGGGGGGTGGCTTTGCCTACCCGGGTGGTTTTTTTTGGGGGGGGGGGGGGGGGGGGGCCCCCCCCCCCCCCCCCGGGACCGGCGGCGACGAGCAGCAGGGCGGCTCCGGCCAGTAGCGCCCGTCCCGGGCCCGAGCGGGCGGGAGCAGTGCAAACCCGTGTCCACAGGGTGGCCGAGCCGCGCCGCCGAAGGCGGCGCCCAATCGCGTTCGATCTCCAACCGGCAGGGTTCATGGACACCGACCCTAGGCATCCATCCGGCGTGCACCCGGTAGGACAGCGCCGGGAATCGCCGGGAATTCACCCGGCGGACGGTAGGGCGTCACGCTCCGGCCGACTGCCGGAACACCCGAACGGCCACGTGCGGTTCACGGTTCTGCCACCGAATCGTCGTGGCGTGGTCGGGATTCGGTCCGGATACTGGGTCTCAGCGTCGTCGGTGATCCGGAGGTGGTCGAGGTGCGCGTGATGGAATGGTCGGCCGCCCGGTCGATACCGATTGCCGCCGGGCAGACCTGGGGCCTGGACGGGCCCGATTTCCTGCTGGTGTATATACCGCTGGCGGTGGCCGCGGTGGTCGCCGGATTCTGGCTGCGCGGCCGGGTGCTGGCCCCCGTGGGCCCGCCGGCCGAACAACTCACCCCGTACGAACTCGGGATGCTCACCGGCGACGACCGGGCGGTCATGGCCTCGGTCGCCCTGCTGCGCGGCCACGATCTCATCGACAGCGCCGGTCATCCGACCGGCAAGCCGGTACCGGGTGCCGCGCTCGATCCGTTCACGCTCGCGGTGGCGCGGCGGATGGACGAGTCGAAGCAGAGCTTCTCCGGTGTCGCCCACCGGATGCGCGCCGAGCTGACGGATCTGCGTACTTCGCTGCGCGGTCGCGGCTACCTCACCGATTCCGGTGATTCGGCGAGACTGCGCCGGGCCGGTATCCCGATCGTGGTGGTCGCCGCGCTCGGCGTGCTGCGGCTGATCGCCGGGGTCGCGAACGGCAACGCGGTGCTGCTGCTGGTGGTGGTGCTGGTCGTGCTGGCGCTCGCCGGATGGCGGGTGATGGCGCCGGTGCGGGTGACTCCGCTCGGCCGGGCCGCCCTCGACGACGCGACCGCCCGGCACCGGCATCTGCGGCCCTCGAACTCACCCTCCTTCCACACCTACGGCGGGGCGGCCGCCGGTCTGGCGGTCGCGCTGTTCGGAGCGCAGGCGCTGATCCTGCTGGACCCGGCCCTGAACGGGGCAATGGGCGATCCCCGGGTCGACGGCGGGGGCGGCGGCGACGCCGGTGGTGCTTCCGGTGGCGGCGACGGCGGCGGCTGTGGTGGTGGCTGCGGCGGATGCGGCGGCTGACCGGTGTCCGGTCCACTACCCGAGAACGGGCTCGGTATCGGCTGGCGGCCGCAGATCTGCGGTGTGATCGAGCATTTGGACGGCCTCGCCTTCTGTGAGGTCATCGCCGAATCGCTGGGCCCGGTGGGCCGATCCGGCGGCGTCGCCGTGCCGGAGGAACTGGAAGCGCTGCGGGCCCGCGGCACCCTCGTGGTCCCGCACGGTATCTCGCTGTCGCTGGGCGGCGCGGAACCGGTCTCGGGGGCGCGGGTGGAGCGGCTGGCGAGCTGCGCCGGGGCGGTTTCGGCACCGCTGGTCAGCGAACATATCGCCTTCGTCCGGGCGGGCGGGCTGGAGGCCGGGCATCTGCTGCCGGTGCCGCGTACCCGGGAAGCGCTCGATGTGCTCACCGCCAATATCGCGCGCACGGTGGCGGGCTTGGACGTCCCGCTGGCAGTGGAGAACATCGCGGCCATCTTCGACTGGCCCGACGACGAGATGACCGAAGCGCAGTTCCTCACCGAGATCGTGGACCGCACCGGCGTATATCTGCTGCTGGATATCGCGAACGTCTATGCCAACGCGCGTAACCGGGGCCGCGATCCCTATACCGAATTGGCCGCGCTACCCACCGAACGGATCGCGTACTGCCATATCGCCGGTGGCGCGGAGGCCGGGGGGAGATATCACGACACCCACCTGCATCCGATTCCCGCCGAGGTGCTGAAAATGGTGGCCGAATTCGTCCGTCACCATCCGGTGCCGCTGATGCTGGAACGGGACGGCAACTATCCACCGGCCGACGAACTGCTCGACGAATTGGACGCGCTGAGCAATGCCGCGGCGCGCGCGCCGATCACGGCCTCGGCTCGGGCGGCACTGCGATGACCGGAACCGACGGACCGGACCTGGCGTCCCGGCAGGCGGCATTGGTCCGCGCGCTGGTGACGGGGGCGACGGTGCCACCCGGTTTCGACGTCTGCGCGGTCCGCGCGGCGGCGGACGCGGTGCTGCACAAACGGGCCCGGGAGGTCGCTGCCCGCTATCCCGGCCTCGAACACGCCGCGGGCCCGGATTTCACCGAACGGTACGTGGCGTGGGCGCGGACCCGGCCCAAACGCGGTACCGCGGCCGACGCGCGGCGGTTCGCCCGCGACACCGGTATCCGGTGGGGCGGCCGAGGTCCGGAATGGGCGGAACGGGTCATCGGACCGCTGCGGCGCCGCATCCGCCCCGGCTACTGAATCACCTGGTGAGAGCATTTTTCACGGGATGTACCGGCCACTCTTGCCTATACGTATATGTCTACGTATAGTCGGTTCATGCCCAATAAGACCATCTACGTCGCCGACGATGATCTACCGCTGTTCCAGCGGGCGCAGGAACTGGTCGGTGGCAACCTCTCCGGCGCCGTGGTCACGGCCCTGCGGCGGTTCATCGAACTCGAGGAGGGCAAGGTCGAGGGCTACGACGAGGTGGTGCTGCGGGTCGGGCACAACGGGGTCCGGCAGGTGCGGTTCCAGGGCTCGCTGCTCGGTGAATACCGGGACGAGGACGACGAGCGGATGGAACATGTCCGCGTATTCCGCAGCCGTAAGGGCAAATTCGTCCTGCATGCCCAGTACTCCAAATGGTCGGAGTATCCCGAGAGTCAGAACTGGGTGCGGGATCTGAAGAACTGGCGCCGCATGCTCGGGCTCGAACAGGACTGGGGCGATTACCTTCTCACCATCACCGACACCCTCGAGGAGTTGAAAGGCAAGGTCCCCGACCAGATGTACCGGCGGATCTCCGAAATAGCCGAAATGGCCCCGGTGGAGGATCTCGACATCTGATCGGATCCCGAATTCGCCGGTAACCGCCCGAGCACCACCCCCCACGCCGCGACCCGGGGAGCGGTGTCGATAAGACATGCCCACATACGCACTTGAACATGTATCTCAGGAGGTCTCAAACATGAACAACGGACGCGGCCCCGCGATCCGGGCATCCGGACTGCGCAAGTCCTACGGCGATACCGTGGTGCTCGACGGCGTCGATATCACCGTCCCCGAGGGCACCATCTACTCCCTGCTCGGACCCAACGGCGCCGGGAAGACCACCACGGTCCAGATCCTGAGCACCCTGAACGCCCCGGACGGCGGGGATATCCGCGTCGGCGGGCACGATCCGCGCACCGAACCCGACGCGGTGCGCACGGCGATCGGGGTCACCGGGCAATTCGCCGCCGTCGACGAACTCCTGACCGGCCGGGAGAACCTCCGGCTCATGGGAGATCTGCACCGGATTCCGCGCCGCCGCACCCGTGAACTCGCCGACGAACTGCTGGCGCGCTTCGATCTCACCGCGGCCGCCGACAAGACCGCGAGCAGCTACTCCGGCGGTATGACCCGCCGGCTCGATCTCGCCATGACCCTCGTCGGCGATCCGCGCATCATCTTCCTGGACGAACCCACCACCGGACTCGATCCGCGCAGCCGCCGCACCATGTGGGAGATCATCGGCGGTCTGGTCCAGGACTACGGCGTCACCGTGTTCCTGACCACCCAGTACCTCGAGGAAGCCGACCGGCTGGCCGATCGCATCGCCGTCCTCGACCGGGGCCGGATCGTGGCCGAGGGGACCTCGGCCGAACTCAAACGACTCGTTCCCGGCGGCCATATCCGGGTGCGGTTCGCCGACGCGGCGGCGCTTCGCTCCGCCGCCGTGGTCTTCGGTTCGGGTGCTCGGGCCATCGACGACGAGCTGACCCTGGCCGTCCCCGGCGACGGCGCCCTCGGATCGCTGCGCGCGGTACTCGACCGGATCGACGCGCACGGCTTGCCCGCCGAAGGTCTGTCGGTCCACACCCCGGATCTCGACGACGTCTTTCTCACCCTCACCGGAACCCCCACCGCAGAAAAGGAACCCGTGCGATGACCACCCTCACCCACGCGCCGCGGCCGGCCACCCCGCTCGCGGATACCTGGACCATGCTGCGGCGCAATCTACTGCTGGCGCGTCGCTATCCGAGTATGACGATCTCCGTCACGGTGATGCCGATCGTGCTGCTGGCCGTATTCAACTACATCTTCGGCGGCGCCCTGGAATCCGGCCTCAGCGGTGACGGCAGCGTCGACTACATCGACTATCTCGTGCCGGGAATGCTGCTCATGCTGCCCGCGTATCTCACCGCGTCGGTGGCGGTATCGGTGTGCACCGACGTGACCAAGGGCATCGTCAACCGATTCCGGACCATGGCGATCACCCAGTCCGCACTGCTCACCGGGCATGTACTCGGGGTATTGGTCCAGGCCGTCCTGGCGCTGGCCGCGATGCTCGGGGTCGCGGTGCTGATGGGATTCCGCCCGTCGGCGACCGCGCTGGAATGGGCCGCCGCGATCGGCTTCCTGCTCCTGGTGGTGTTCGCCCTGACCTGGCTGTCGGTCGCGTTCGGCCTGGTCGCGCCGAACCCGGAAAGCGCGAGCAACCTGCCGTTCCCGATCATCATGCTGCCGTTCCTGGGCTCGGGTCTGGTCCCCACCGACACCATGCCGACGGTGATGCGCTGGTTCGCCGAGTACCAGCCGTTCACCCCGTTCACCGAAACGCTGCGCGGCCTGCTCATGGGCAGCGCCATCGGGAACAACGCGCTGATCTCGTTGGGCTGGTGCCTGG
>NZ_JBSFRU010000409.1:0-5015 GCF_053589395.1 Nocardia sp. NPDC003345 | reverse complement strand
ATGGGGTGAGCATGCGGTTTCCGATGAACCCCTCGCACACCTTCGACAGAACCGGGATCTTCCCGATCCGGGTGGCCAGCCGCAGTCCCGTGACAACGACATCGTTCGCGGTTGTCTCCGCCCGGACCACTTCCACCAGTTTCATAATGTTGGCGGGGCTGAAGAAGTGCAGTCCGATCACCTCGTGTGGACGAGAGGTGCAGCCGGCGATTTCGTCGAGATCGAGGCGGGAGGTGTTCGATGCCAAGATCGTCCCCGGTGCGCAGCAGGCGTCGAGCGTCGCGAAAACCTGTTTCTTGACCTCCATATCTTCGAACACTGCCTCGACCACCAGATCGGCGGCAGCGGCGGCGTCGAACCGCATACTCGTCTCGATCAACGCGATCCGCTCACTCGCCCCCGCGGCGGTGAGAGTGCCCTTTGCGACAGAGGCGTCATAGGTGGCGCGGATCCGGGCCATGCCGCGTTCGAGAGCGTCCTCGTACTGCTCGATCACCGTGACCGGAAGACCACCGTTGGCGAACGCCATCGCGATACCGCAGCCCATGGTGCCCGCGCCGACGACCGCGACCCGGCCGATCGGGCGTGGTGCGGTACCGGCGAGATCGCCGGTCGCCTTCGCAGCGGACTTCTCGGCGAGGAACACATGCCGCAAGGCGGCCGATTCCGGTCCCGCCAGCAGCTCCAGGAAGGCGGCGCGCTCGAATGCGAGTCCGTCGGAAAGGGAAAGCCTGGTCGCCGCCTCGACGGCATCGATCGCGGTGCGCTGGGCCAGACCGTTTCGCACATTCGTGCGCACCGCGCGGCGACGCGCGTCGAAGTCGATGCCTGTCGCGTCAGCGACTCCGGTGTCGACCACTGGGCTCGGAGGTGCGACAGGTGACCGCTCTGCGAAGAATTTCAGGGCAGCGGTGAGCGCGGGGCCGTCGAAGGTGGCGTCGACCAGGCCGAGGGCGACGGCCTCCACGCCCGAGACAGGGGTACCCCGCTGGATCATCTCGAGTGCAGCGGAGGCGCCGATGAGCCGGGGAAGGCGCTGAGTACCACCGGATCCGGGGATCAGACCGACATCGACCTCCGGCAGGCCGAGTTTCGCATCGGAGTCGGCGATACGGTAATGGCACGCGAGTGCGAGTTCGAGGCCGCCGCCGAGCGCGAAGCCGTGAATCGCGGCGAGCACGGGTTTCGAGGCCCGCACGATCGCGGTGAGCACATCCGGAAGTGCGGGCGCGGCGGCGGCCGCGGGGGTACCGAATTGCCGTAGATCGGCGCCGCCGCTGAAGCCTTTTCCGTCGCCGACGAGGACGATGGCCCGAGCTTCACTGTCCTCGGCGGCGGCGACCGCCGCCACGATGCCCGCGCGGACCGTGTCCCCCAGCCCGTTGACCGGCGGATTGGCGATCTGGATGACGGCTAGGCCGCCGTGCACCTCGTATCGAACCGCGGCACTGGAATCATCCGTGGGGATGGTCTTACTCATGCCTGCCTTTCCTCAGAGTGCGGATCGATCCGCTCTGCGGCCGAATATTCGACCTGATGGTTTGTATGGTGTTCGAGTTTTGGACTCATCAGTACAGTTCTCGACTGGCCTGCGCCCCGCACGTTCGCGAAGCCCGCACTCCTGAAACCGTGGCGCGACGGAAGCGGCCTCCCTCGGGCGAGACCTCGAGGACAGCAACCCCCGGTCTTCTTCGCCCGAGCCGGACCGGGCGAAGAAACCGGTCGCGTTGCTCGGCGCCCCGACTCGTGCAAGGGGGAGCCAGTGCGTTTCGCGGCTGCTGCCCGCGCAGGAGCACAGGGGCGAGCCCGGAAGGAGTCGCCGAGCGGCCCGATATCGCGGTAGACGAGGTGGGGATCGCTGCCTGCGAATTCGAAGAAACCGACCAGAAAGCGGACTACGTGGGCAGGGGCGGCTCGGTCACCCCGCCATTGTCAGGCCACCGCTGACACTGAGCACCTGACCGGTCACGAAATCCGAGTAGTCCGACGCGAAGAACAGCACCGCATCCGCGACCTCCTCGGGAGTACCGAGCCTGCGGAACGGGACAGCCCGAATCAGCCCGGTTCGCACCTTCTCCGGAAGTGTCGCGAACAGCGGAGTGTCCGTCGGCCCCGGGCACACACAGTTGACGTTGATCTGGTGACGGGCCATCTCACGAGCGAGTGATTTGGTGAAGGCGATCAGTCCACCCTTGGTGCCGGAATACACCGTCTCGCCGAGAGAGCCGACCCGGCCGGCGTCGCTGGCGATATTGACGATCTTGGCGTTGCCCTCCCCGGCGATGATCGGCTCGAGGAATGCGCGAGTAAGCCGGACCGGACCGAGGAAGTTCACCGCGACCAGCGATTCCCAGAGCGCGTCGTCGTTCTGCATGAACGGCTCGACACGGTCGAAGCCGGCAGCGTTGACGATTATCTGAGGGAGTCCGTGGGCACGGATGACCTCGTCTCGCAATGCCGAGATCGCCCGGGCATCGGACAGATCGGCCCGATGCGCGGTAGAGCCGCTTTTCAGCGCCCGCACCGTGTCGGCGAGGCCTTCCTCGTCGAGATCGACCGCAGCTACTGTCGCGCCGGCTTTCACCAGGCCTTCCGCTATCGCCCGGCCGATTCCGGACGCCGCGCCCGTTACCACTGCCACCTTGTTCTCGAGTTCCATGCGGTGTCCTTCTCTCCCGTGATACCTGCCGGAAACCGCAGTCTATCGACTGCAAAAACGATATTTCAACCAGTCGGTCGAATAAATGCCCCACTGGTCGAAAAGCCGGTAATGTGGTTGACTCAATGGCAGCGCGCGGGCCACCGAGGACCGCTGACGGACCGAGGAAGCACGATGGCATTCGACGACTACCAGCAGCTGACATTCACTCGCCCGGTCAACGGCGTTCTGCTCATCACGCTCGACAGGCCGGAGAAGTACAACGCCGCCGACGAGCAGATGCATACCGAGCTCACACGCGTGTGGAAGGACGTATCGGCCGACCCGGAGACCCGGGTAGCGGTGATCACCGGCGCGGGCAAGGCCTTCTCCGCGGGCGGTGACCTGGCCATGGTCGAGCGGATGTCGGGCGACTACGAACGCGTCTCGCACATGCTCACCGAGATGAGCGATCTCGTGTACAACATCATCAACTGCGAGAAGCCGATCATCTCGGCCATCAACGGAGTCGCAGTCGGCGCAGGTACCGTAGCCGCGCTCCTGGCCGACGTCGCGATCGCCGCGGAGGACGCGAAGATCGGCGATGGGCATGTGAAGCTCGGTGTCGCCGCCGGAGACCACGCCGCCATAATCTGGCCGTTACTCGCCGGCATGGCCAAAGCGCGGTACTACCTGCTCACCGGTGAGATGCTCACCGGTGCCGAGGCCGAGCGTCTCGGGATGGTCGCCAAGGCCCTTCCGTGTGACCAGGTCCTCGACGAAGCGCTGCGCATCGCCCAGAATCTCGCGAACGGCGCGCAGCCGGCCATCCGGCTCACCAAACGGACCCTGAACAACTGGCTGCGCGCCGCGGGCCCCACCTTCGACCAGTCCGCCGCCTACGAAATGCTGACCTTTCTGGGGCCCGACGTCGTGGAGGGCTACACCGCGCTGCGCGAAAAGCGCACTCCGCGCTTCCCCTCCGCGCAGTAGCTCCAGTGCTGCGGCGGCCTCGGCTCAGGAGGCCGCGGCCGTCGCCGACCGCGGCCCGCTCGGGAACGAAAGGCGTTCCCGGACAGCGGTACGCCGCCCCCGGCCCCACGACGAAGGAATGACCATGGACCTGACACTCGACGACACCCAGCGCAGTATCCGCGGGCTGGCCGCCGATTTCGTCGACGCCGAGATCGTCCCGCACATTCGAACCTGGGACCGAGACGAGTCGGTGGACCCGGCTATCGTCGGACGACTCGGCGAGCTGGGCTTTCTCGGCCTGACGATCGACGAGAAGTACGGCGGCACCGAGGTCGACACGCTCGGCTATGTTCTCGTCTGTGAGGAACTCGGTCGCGGCGACTCCTCGGTACGCGGAATCGTTTCCGTTTCCTTGGGTCTGGTGACGAAGACCATCGCCGCCTACGGCACCGAGGAACAGAAACAGCAATGGCTGCCACAGCTCACGTCGGGTGAGGTGCTGGGCTGCTTCGCGTTGACCGAACCCGACAGTGGATCCGACGCGGGTTCGCTGCGCACCCGGGCCCGGCGCGACGGCGACGACTGGGTGCTCAGCGGCGAGAAGATGTTCATCACCAACGGCACCTGGGCGCAGGTCGCCCTCGTCTTCGCGCGAACCTCCGACGACGGAGGCAGAGGTATCACGGCGTTCCTCGTCCCTACCGAGAGCAGAGGCTTCGCCGCCACCGAGGTTCACGGCAAGCTCGGACTGCGTGGACAGGCCACCGCATCATTGACCTTCGACAGTGTCCGCCTGCCCGACTCCGCGCGCCTCGGCGAAGTCGGTAAAGGACTGTCCATCGCCTTGACGGCGCTGACAAAGGGGCGTATCTCAGTTGCGGCGGGCGGTGTGGGCGTCGCGCAGGCGGCGTTGAACGCCGCGGTCCGTTACGCGACCGAACGGACCCAATTCGGGACGCCGATCGGCTCGAAGCAACTCGTGCAGGAACTGCTGGCGGACTCGGCGGTCGATATCGAAGGGGCGCGCCTGCTGACCTGGCGGGCGGCGAGCATGGTGGATGCGAGGGCCTCGCCGAAGGAGCTCACCGTGCCGGCATCGATGGCGAAACTGGCCGCCAGCGAAACCGCGGTGCGCGTCACCAACAACTGTCTCCAAGTGTTCGGTGGCTACGGATTCATCGATGAATACCCGATGGGCAAGTATTTGCGCGACGCCCGCGTCCTCACGCTGTACGAGGGCACGAGTCAGATCCAGAAGCTCATCTTGGGCCGTGCGTTGACAGGCATCGATGCCATGTGAGGCGGCCGGGATCGAGTTCCGGCGCCGCGCATCGTCCACATTCATCGAGAACAAACATCGTTCAAAACTGTTGTGGCACAATTGATCTCTGCGCGCTACGGC
>NZ_JBSFRU010000408.1:0-5022 GCF_053589395.1 Nocardia sp. NPDC003345 | reverse complement strand
TGAACGGCTGGCGCTGCGGGCCGATCTCAGCGGTGTCCCCGACGAGCGTGCCGTGCTCGCCGGCCGCATCCTGGGTGATCAGGCTCCGGATACGAACGCGCTGGAACGCCTCGTCGCCCGAACCACGGGGGGCCCGGAACCGGCGGCCCTGCGGGCGCTGCTGGCACTGGAACTCCCACCGTCGCAGCGCGTGACGATACTGGCGGACCGGATAGACGCCGCCCGTGCCGCGGTCCGGGCCGCGAGTACGCCGGCCGCGGCAGCCGATCTGCGAATCCTCGAGTTGTTGCGGGCCGCACGCGCCCATGCCACCCGGTCCGAATCGGAGGAGCACCCCGGGACGCTCGGTGCCGGGCCGGTGGACGGCTGCCCGTGCCCGGTCTGCGGCCGGGGCGAGCTGGACGAGCGCTGGCTGCGTGAGACCACCCTCGTGATCTCCGAACTCTCGTGCCGGACGGCCGGTCTGGCGTCCGCCCGCTGTGAACTCGCGGCGGGACTGGCCGAACTACGGGTCCTGGCGGAGGCCGTCCCGGCCGAACTGGTGGCCGCCGAGAAACTGGCCTATCTCGATACCTCGGCATTGCGCGCCGCCTGGGAACAGTGGGCGGCCCTGCCCGGATCGGCCGACGATCGTCCCGGCCGGCTCGCCGCCGTCTATGAGCGCGTCGCCGTGGAACTGGGGTATCTGCGCGGCCGGGCCGGTAAGGAATTGGACCGTCTCGACGAGGTGTGGGCCCCCTTCGCCCCGCGCCTGCGCGAATGGCTGGAACTGAACAGATCGGTCGCCGCCGGCAGCTCCGAATTGCAGACCGTGCGCGCCGCCGAGGAATGGCTGAAATCGGCGACGGCGCAGGCCCGCGACGAGCGGATGGCCCCGCTGGCCGGCACGGCCCGCTGGGTGTGGCAGAGCCTGCGGCAGCAGAGCAGTATCGAACTCGGTGGCATCCGGTTGCAGGGCAACGCGAATACCGCTCGACGGGTGCAGCTCGAGGTCACCGTCGACGAGGTGGACGGCGCGGCGCTCGGGGTGATGAGCCAGGGGGAATTGCACGCGCTGGGCCTGGCGCTGTTCCTGCCGCGGGCCACGGTGGCGGCGAGCCCGTTCCGTTTCGTCGTCATCGACGATCCGGTACAGGCCATGGACCCCGCCAAGGTCGACGGCCTGGCCCGGGTGCTGGCGACGGTCGCGTGGGACCGCCAGGTGGTGGTGTTCACCCACGACGACCGTCTCGCCGAGGCGGTACGGCGGATGCAGATCGACGCCCGGATCCTGGAGGTGCAGCGCCGGGAGCGGTCGGTGGTGGAGGTCCGCCTGTCCAGCGATCCGGTGCGCCGCTACCTCGACGATGCCCGCGCACTGTTGCGTACCCCGCAGCTGCCGCGCTCCATCGCCGACGAACTCGTCGCCACCTGCTGTCGTTCCGCGCTGGAAGCGGCGAGCCTGGCCCGGGCCAAACGAGTACTGCTGGCCGGCGGGATGGATCACCGAGAGGTACAGCGCCGCATCGATACCGCCCAGTCGACCCGCGCGATGGTGACGCTGGCCGTGCTGGGTCCCGGCCGTCGCATCGACGATCTGAACAAGGAATTGGCCAAGGAGGGCCGGTGGGCTGTCGAGGTGGTCCGCGACGCCACGGCCGGGGCACATATCCCGATCGCGCGTGACCTGGGCGAGCTGATCGCCGATACCGGGCGTTTCGTCGATTGGCTGGCGCGGTGACGGCGTCGGATGCGCCGCGGCGCCGCGATACCGCCCGCCGCCGGACGCGCGCCCGTCGCGGCGACCGGGCCGGTTCACGGGCGGCCGCGCCGCCGGCGGAGCCCCGGCCCACGGTCCCCGAACGGCTGGCGGTGGTGGACCGATTGCTCGACGGATCGGTACCGGCGGCGGGCGGTGTGTGGTCCCGGGCCACCGCGTGGATTCTGCGGATCGCGCTGGAACAGGCCGTGGACGAACTGTGGTCGCGCACCGAACCGGATCTCATGCGCTGCCCGATGCGCGCGCAACTCCTCGCCCTGCGGGTGGTCGCCGATCCGGCGACGGCGGCCCGGGTCGCGGCGCTGTGGTCCGCGTTATCGCATGCCACGCACCATCACGACTACGAATTGGCGCCGGGATTCACCGAACTGCGCCGCTGGCGTGACGACACCGCGCGGATCGCGCAGGACCTGGTCGCGGCGAAACCCTGACGCCGGAAGTGGTGCCCGCGACGGGTGCCGCGCAGAATCGGGGCGTGGACGATACGACACCGTGCCCCTGCCGCCGCGGCGATACCTTCGGGGCGTGCTGCGGGCCGCTGCTGGCCGGGCGTCCGGCGCCCAGCGCCGAGGCATTGATGCGTTCTCGCTATAGCGCTTTCGTGCTCGGCGATACCGGGTACCTACTCCGGACCTGGCATCCGCGTACCCGTCCGGACGATCTCGATCCGGACCCCGAGCGCCGCTGGCTGTTCCTGGAAATCCTGCGCGCGGAGGCGGGCGGGCCGTTCGACGAGTCCGGGACCGTCGAATTCGTGGCCCACTACCGGGATTCCGCCGGCCGCGGGCGGTTGCACGAGATCAGCCGCTTCGTCAGAACCGACGACGGGTGGCGCTATCTCGACGGCGACCTCGAATTCTGACCGGCGGCGGACCATCCGCCGTGCCGGGCGGCGGCCCGCGACCGCCGGTAGTCTGCAGCCATGCCGCGTATCGCCATCGAATACTGCACGCAGTGCCGCTGGCTGCTGCGCGCGAGTTGGATGGCACAGGAATTGCTGAGTACCTTCGGCACCGATATCGGTGAGGTGGCCCTGATACCCGGTGCAGGCGGAATCTTCCGGATCACGGTGGACGGGGCCCAGGTGTGGGAGCGCCGCGCCGACGGCGGTTTCCCGGATATATCCGTACTCAAGCAACGGGTCCGCGACCGGATCGCACCGGATCGTGATCTCGGACACGCCGACCGTGATCGAGGTCCGGCATCGCCCGGCACGAGCTGACCGGGTCAGCCGCAGCACCCGCCCCCGCAGCACCCGCCGCCTCCGGCGGCCGGCGCCGGGGCCGTCGGCGCGGCCGCCCGGCCGGCGGTGGCGAAGGTCGTGAGCAGTTTCACCGTGTCATCGTGGCCGCCGGGGCAGATCGCGGGATCCGACGATCGCGCCATCGGACGCCGGACCTCGAAGGTATCGCCGCATTCGCAGCAGCGGAACTCGTAACTCGGCATGCCCGCATTCTAAGGACGTCCCGATACCCGGAAACCGGGCGCAACGCGACAATTCTGAAACCGAGGTGTAACCACTTCACCCGTACCCTCGAATGCACAGGTAGAGGAGGTCTGTGATGAACGTCCAGTGCTTCGAGGTGACACCTGAGGTGGGCGAGTCCGCTCCGGTGGCCCGGACCGAGTTCGGCGCGGTCCGGGGTACCCGGGAGGGCTCCCTGTCGGTATGGCGTGGAATTCCCTATGCCGCCGCTGCGGCCGGGTCGCGCCGCTTCCGGCCGCCGCGGGCACCCGAACGCTGGGACGGTGTCCGCGACTGCGTCACCGACGGGCAGATCGCACCGCAGGATATGGCCAACACCGTCCCCATGGACCGCTCGCTGCGGATGGGTGAGGACTGCCTCTGGGTCAATGTCTGGGCCCCGGCCGAACCGGCGGAACCGCGTCCGGTGCTGGTCTGGTTGCACGGCGGCGCCTACTGCCTCGGCTCGGCCGCGCAGGCGGTATACGACGGCAGCCACCTCGCCGCAGCCGGTGACGCCGTAGTGGTCACCGTGAACTACCGCATCGGTGCGCTCGGTTTCCTGGACCTCTCCTCCCTGTCCGACGATTTCGTCCCCAATCTCGGTCTCCTCGACCAGCTCGCCGCCCTGGAATGGGTCCGCGACAATATCGCCGATTTCGGCGGCGACCCCAGCAATGTGACCCTGTTCGGCGAATCCTCCGGCGCCGGCTGTGTCACCGCGCTGCTCACCGCCCCTCGCGCGGCGGGATTGTTCCAGCGCGCCATCGCGCAGAGCCCGCCCGCGACCTCGGTCTACGGCCGGGAACGGGCCGCCGGGGTCGCCGAACGTTTCCGCGAACTGATCGACCTACCCCGGGCCCGCATCGACGAACTGCTGACCTGCCCGCTCGAACGTATCGTGCGCGCCGCGGCGGTCCTGATCGACGAGGTGCCGCTGCTGTCCCCCGGGACCCTGGCGGCCGCGCCGGTCGTCGACGAGGATCTACTGCCCGGCTATCCCACCGACCGGTTCCGGGACGGGCGTTCGCACCGGGTCCCGCTCATCATCGGGACCAACAAGGACGAGGCCTCGCTGTTCCGGTTGTTCCGCTCACCGATCATGCCGGTGACCCCGCAGGCCGTGAACACCATGCTCGAACAGGTACAGGCCGGCCATCCGGGGCTCTCGGCGGAACGGCTGGCCGAGATCACCTCCGTCTACCCCGACCTCGCCAAACCTCGCGGCGCCCTGGCCATGTCCACCGACGCCGCCTTCCGGATGCCCGCCCTGTGGGTCGCCGACGGTCACGCCCAGCACTCCCGCACCTGGATGTACCGCTTCGACCACGCGACCCCGATGCTGCGAGCCGCCCGCGTCGGCGCGGGTCACGCCACAGAACTCCCGTACGTATTCGGCAACTTCGGCACCTTCGACCACGACCCCACCTTCTGGCTCGGCGGCCGAAGACAGGCCGCCGAGGTCTCGGGCCGGATGATGCGCCGCTGGCTGGCCTTCGCCGAACACGGGGTCCCCGCCGCGCTGGACGGCTCCAAACACTGGCCCCCCTATCACCCGGAATCCCGCGACACGCTACTGATCGACACGGTCGATCGCGTGGTCCCGGACCCCGAAGGCGATCTGCTCACCGCATGGGGAGAACGGGCAGTCGGCTTCGCCTGAGCTGTGTTTATTGGAGCGGCTCCGCCGCTCGGGTGCTGTGTTTTTTGGCGCGCCTCCGGCGCGCGGGGTTCGGCCCCCTGAGCGTCTGCTGTCAGCGCTCGAGACTGGCGGCTGCGCCGCTTCGCTTCGAGCGCT
>NZ_JBSFRU010000407.1:0-5094 GCF_053589395.1 Nocardia sp. NPDC003345 | reverse complement strand
TGGATTCCTGCGTTCGACGGTCCACGAACTCGACGAGGGAATCGAGTTCCGGGCGCTTCGGGACGGTTACGCCGGTGACGTGCGGTTGCCGGTGGAGACCGCGGGCACCCTCGCCGCGGCGCTGACCGAGGCCGTCCGCAACAGTGTGCGTCACGCCGCGGCCGGGAGCCGGCCCGTGCGGCGGACGGTGACCGTCACCGTCGGCGCGGGCGGGCTGCGTGTGGTGATGCGCGACGACGGGGCGGGGTTCGACCGCAGCGCTGTGCCGGCCGACCGGCTCGGTATCGCGGTGAGCATCGTGGGCCGGATGCGTCAGCTACCCGGTGGCGCCGCGTTCGTGGAATCGGCGCCCGGACAGGGCACCACGGTCACCCTGGTGTGGGGAAGTTCCGGTGAGGGGTGGCAATGACTGAGACGAACGGCGATACCGAACTCCGCACCCTGCTCGGAATGCGCGGCCGGGGCGGATGGGTCTTCCTGGCCGGGCTCACCACCGCCCTCGGACTCCATATGATTCCGCCGTTCGTCTCCGCCCACGTGCCGGTGGCGCAGGCGGCTCTCGCCTGCGCACTGATGGTGGGTGCCGGTGTGATCCTGGTACTGGCACCCGGGGACCCGCTGCCGTGGCCGGCGACCGCCGCGGTATGCGCGGCCGGCCCCTGCGCGGTGGCGCTGACCCATTTCGGGGCCGCCGACGGCGTACGGCCGCAGCCGTGGGCGGTGTTCGCGTCCTCTTTTCTGCTCGGTGTGCTGGTGTTGCGCGGCCGGATCGGCTGCGCGTGGGCCGGGGCCGTCGCCGTCGCCGTGGTCATCACCGTCGCGATCGCCGAAGGCGGGATGGGCGGCACGGCGGACTCGCTGACCGTGCTGATCATCACGCTGTCCACGCCGGTGGGAACCTCGATCTGTGTCCTGATCCTGCGGCCCACCCAGCGATCGCTGCGATTGCTGCACTCCGAGGCGGCCCGGCGCGCGGCCGCGGAGGCCGCCATGACCGCGCAGTATTCCGAACGGATTCGCCAGCTGGCGCGGCTGGACGCGGTCGCCCGCCCGATGCTGGAACGGATCGCGCGCGGCGTGGAACTGACCCCCGGCGAGCGCGAGGAGTGCCGGTTGCTGGAGGCCGGGTTGCGTGACTATCTGCGGGCGCCGCAGTTGAGCACCGATCAGCTCAGCAGCGCCGCGCGCAGGGCCCGCTCCCGCGGTGTCGAGGTGCTCCTGCTCGACGACGGTGGTTTCGCCGAGGCCCCCGCCGGGCTTCGAGAGCAGGTGGTGCGGCTCGCGATCGACGAATTGGACGGTGCCGGGGAAGGATCGGTCACCGTACGGGTACTACCCCCGGGCCGGCGCAACCTCGCGACCCTGCTGTCGACCGGCGCGGCGGGCGACCGGCGCACCGAGGTCTCGGCGGCCGGTGCGGTGTCCGTATCGGCCTGAACCGGCGCCGGGCTCAGAGGGTGTCGTCGCGCTCGCCGGTGCTGTCACGGTGGGGCGGCGTATCGCGGCGGGGTGCGCCGTAGCCGCCCCGCATCTGGTCGCGCAGCGCCCCGGAGACGACACTCGACATCCACGAGTTCAGCGATTGCCCGCTCTGTGCCGCGGCCTCCTCCGCGCGGGATTTGACCTGTTCGACCAGTCGCAGGGTGACGCGGCTGATATCACCGGTCATCTCCTCGAAACTGGGGGTGTCGCCGGTGGCGGCCCGGCCCACGTCGACGGTCGCTTCCGTCCCGTGCAGTGAGACACGCACGGTGCGGTCGCCGAGTTCCGCGGTGACGGTATCGGCCAGCTCGGTGAGCGCCGACAGCAGCGCCAGACGGGCGGAGTTCTCCACGGCGGTCGCGAGGGCTTCGGCCGTGGCCTGCGTTTTCTCGTCGCCGAGAGCCGCGGCGGCCACCAGGTCGGCGCGGATCCGGTCGGTATAGCGGTTGAGGTCCATGACATCAGTGTGGCGTCAGAATTGACGTCTTTCAAGAAATTCTTGACAGCAAATATGATGCGAACATGACGCCTGGGCCCCGCTCCGGCGGCGGAGAACACAGACGAGGGTGTCGAGGCACGCCCGGTGACCGGGTAGCCTTTCTGACCATGACGAACGGTGAATCGATGCCTCCGGTCTCGAGCGCGTCCGGCACAGTAGGTGTCGCGATGGTGACCCCCTTCAGCGCCGAGGGCAAGCTCGACATAGACACCGGCGTCGCCCTGGCACACCGTCTGGTCGACCGCGGCGTCGACCTGCTCGCGATCTCCGGTACCACCGGCGAATCGCCCACCACCACCGAATCGGAGAAGGCGGACCTGCTGCGCGCGGTGGTCGACGCGGTCGGCAACCGGGCCACCGTGATCGCCGGCGCCGGAACCTACGACACCGCGCATTCCATCGAACTGGCCCGCAACGCCCAGCGCGCGGGCGCGCACGGCCTGCTGGTCGTCACCCCGTACTACTCGCGGCCCACCCAGGAGGGCCTGTTCGCCCACTTCACGGCGGTGGCCGATGCCACCGATCTCCCGGTGACCCTCTACGACATTCCACCCAGATCGGTGGTACCGATCGCCTCCGATACGATCCGGCGCCTCGCCGAACATCCACGCATCGTCGCCGTGAAAGACGCCAAGGGCGATCTGAACGCGGGTGCGGCGCTCATCGCCGAAACCGATCTCGCCTTCTATTCCGGCGACGATATGTTGAACCTGCCGTGGCTGGCGATGGGCGCGGTCGGATTCATCAGTGTCATTGGGCATCTGGTGCCCGAGCGGCTGCGGGAAATGGTCGACGCCTTCGCCGCCGGTGATGTGGTGCGCGCCCGCGATATCAATACGAGTCTGCTGTGGCTCAATGCCGCGATGGCCCGGCTCGGCGGGGTCGCGATGACCAAGGGAGGTCTGCGCTTGCTCGGTGTGGAATGCGGTGAACCGCGGTTGCCGCAGGTGATGCCGAGTCCCGAACAGCTCGAGGATCTGGCCGCCGACCTGCGTGCCGCCGGGGTCCTCGAATGAGCGAATCAGCCGCCCGCCGGCCCCGCCGTACCGCGCGCCGCGACGCCGGCGCTCCCGCACCGCAGCCGGAACCCACGCCCGCGGACCGGACCGAGGCGGCGCCCGCCTCGCCGGCCGAACCGGTGAGTCCTCCGGCCGAACCGGTGAGTCCTCCGGTCGAGGCGGCGAGCGTCCCGGCCGCCGAGGCCGTCGCTGCCGCGGTCCCGGAAACGCCCGCGGAAACCCCCGCCGCCACCGAAACCCGTCCTGCCAAGGACCGCCCCCGCCGCGGCCGCGGCCGCGGCCGCCAAGGCGGACGTGGCCGGTCGGATTCCGCCCGCCCCGCCGCCGCGCCCACCCCGGAGGCCGCGGCGCAGGACCGGCTTCCGCTCCCCCCGAAACTGCCCCGCCACGGATTACGCGTTTTCGCGCTCGGCGGGATCGGCGAAATCGGCCGCAATATGACGGTTTTCGAGTTCGGTGGAAAGCTGCTCGTCGTCGACTGCGGGGTGTTGTTCCCCGAGGACCAGCAACCCGGCGTGGACCTGATCCTGCCGGACTTCCGGCCGATCGAGGACCGCATCGACGATGTGGCGGCGGTCGTGCTCACCCACGGCCACGAGGACCATATCGGCGCCGTGCCGTTCCTGCTGCGGCTGCGTCCCGATATCCCGGTGGTGGGCTCGAAGTTCACGCTCGCGCTGGTCGCCGCGAAATGCCGGGAACACCGGCTGCATCCACGCCTGATCGAGGTCACCGAGGGGGAGCGCACCGAACACGGCCCCTTCGATTGCGAGTACTTCGCGGTCAACCACTCGATTCCGGACGCGCTGGCGGTGGCCATCCGCACGCCCGCCGGGACCGTGCTGCACACCGGCGACATCAAACTCGACCAGCTGCCACTCGACGGCCGCCTCACCGATCTGGCCGGGTTCTCCCGGCTCGGCGACGAAGGCGTGGACCTGTTCCTGGTGGACTCCACCAACGCCGAGGTCCCCGGGTTCGTCACCCCGGAACGCGAGATCGGCGGCGTCCTGGACACCGTGATCGGTAAGGCGCGCAACCGGGTCATCGTCGCCTCCTTCGCCAGTCATGTGCACCGGATCCAGCAGGTCGTGGATGTGGCGCAGAAGTACGGGCGCCGGGTGTGCTTCGTCGGTCGGTCCATGGTGCGCAATATGCAGATCGCCCAGGACCTGGGATATCTGACGGTGCCCGACGGGCTGGTGGTCGATCTCGATCAGGCCGCCACCCTGCCCGGCGACAAGCTGGTGCTCATCTCCACCGGATCGCAGGGCGAACCGCTGTCGGCGCTGTCGCGGATGGCACGCGGCGATCACCGCCAGATCCATATCCGCGCCGACGATCTCGTCGTGCTGGCGTCCTCGCTCATCCCGGGTAACGAGAACTCGGTGTTCACCGTCGTCAACGGGCTTGCCCGGCTCGGCGCCACGGTGATCACGCAGCAGAACGCCAAGGTGCACGTCTCCGGGCATGCCTCGGCCGGAGAACTGCTCTACCTGTACAACGCGGTCCGGCCGACCAACGCCATGCCCGTCCACGGAGAATGGCGGCATCTGCGCGCCAACGCCGCCCTCGCGGTCGCCACCGGCGTACCCGAGGACCGCGTGGTGCTCGCCGAGGACGGGGTGGTGGTGGACCTCGTCGACGGTATCGCCTCCATCGTCGGCCGGGTCCCGGTCGGCCACGTCTACGTCGACGGCCTCTCCGTCGGCGACGTGGGCGAATCCACCCTGTCGGACCGGCTGGTGCTGGGTGAGGGCGGGTTCATCGCCATCACCGTGGCGGTCGATGTCACCACCGGCAAGGCGGTGAGCCCGCCGGAGGTGAGCGGTCGCGGATTCTCCGACGACCCGACCGCCTTGGCGGCGGCCGCCGAACTGGTCGAGGCCGAACTGCTGCGACTGGCCGGCGAGGGAATAACCGATACCCACCGGATCGCGCAGGCGGTCCGCCGTATCGTGGGCCGCTGGGTCGCCGAGACCTATCGCCGCCGGCCGATGATCGTGCCGACCGTGCTCGGCGTCTGATACCGGGCCGGGCGACTCACCCGGCTCCCGTACGAAGAGAACCGCCGGCGGACCCGAGTCCGCCGGC
>NZ_JBSFRU010000406.1:0-5099 GCF_053589395.1 Nocardia sp. NPDC003345 | reverse complement strand
GCGCCATGTACCTCCAAGACACGATGCAGCGCATCAGCGACGCCGGAATTGCCAACAGTTCGGCGCGCCTGCTCCCCTCGTCGACCGGAGGCCCGGCCGGACGACCCGCCGCCCGGCGCCGCACCCGGGGGGCGGGCACCTCGGCCGCGGCCGGCTCGGCGGCGAAATCGGCCACCGGCGCCTCGGGCTGCTCCTGAGCGGAGAGTACGAATACCGCACCCGCACTGTCGGCGGCCGGCGCGGAGGTCGAACGGGCGACCCGGCGACGGCCCCGGCGAGCACCGGCAGGCGCATCCGCGGGCGCGGACTGCGCGACCGGTTCCGCCGACTCGGGGGCGGCGGTCTCCGGTGTCGCCGGCGACGTCACCCCGTTGGCGGTCGACGCGGCGGCGGCCGCGCCGTTCTCTGCCACACCGTTCTCCGCCGCCACGGCGGTTTCCGGGGCGGACGGCTCCCGGACGGCGGTTTCCGGAACGGCGGATTCCGCGGCGACGGCATCCGGTACGGCGGTTTCCGTGGTGACGGCATCCGGGACGGCGTCGACGGCCGGCTCCGGAGTGACCGACGATTCCGCCGGGGCGGTCGTCGCGGCTTCCGCGTCCGCCGGGGCGGCCTCGGGCTCCGGGGCGGCCTCGGTAGCCGCCGGGGCGGCCTCGGTATGCGCGCCGCTCCCGTTGCGTTCGGCAGCCGGACGGTCGGCGGAGGAACCCGCGGCCCCGGCGGAGCGGCGGACCCGGCCCCGGCGGCGACGCGGCTCCGGAGCCGGTTCGGCCGCGGCCTCGGCGGCCGGTGCCGACCCCGTACCGGTCTCCGCGGTCTCCGAAGCGGTCGCGGACGCCGCGGCCTGCTGCCCGGCCGTCTCCGTGGACCCGTCCGCGTCGTCGCCGTGATGGGAGGCCATCGCCAGCGCCACCGGATGCGCGCGCTTGGCCGCCGCGTCCTCCTCGGACACCTCGGCGGGCGGGGCGGGCGCCGGGGCCTGCGCGGCCGGAGCCGGAGCGGACTTGTCGCGGCCCCGGCGGCGCCGCGACCCCGATTCGCGGCCGCGACCGCCGCCGTCCTCCGAGCCGGCGGTCTCCACCGGGTAGCTGTGCACCAGGATGCCGCGGCCGTGGCAGTGCTCGCAGGTGCTGGAGAACGCCTCCACCAGCCCGGTCCCCAGTTTCTTACGGGTCATCTGCACCAGGCCCAGCGAGGTCACCTCGGAGACCTGATGCCGGGTGCGGTCACGGCCCAGCGCCTCGGTGAGACGCCGAAGTACCAGGTCGCGGTTGGATTCGAGGACCATATCGATGAAGTCGACCACGATCATGCCGCCGATATCGCGCAACCGCATCTGCCGCACGATCTCCTCCGCGGCTTCCAGGTTGTTGCGGGTGACGGTCTCCTCCAGGTTGCCGCCGCCGGAACCGGTGAACTTGCCGGTGTTGACGTCGACCACCGTCATGGCTTCGGTGCGGTCGATCACCAGGGTGCCGCCCGAGGGCAGCCACACCTTGCGATCGAGCGCCTTGGCGAGCTGTTCGTCGATCCGGTAGGTCTCGAACACATCCGCGGCGGTGCTGTCGTGCCGGGAGACCCTGGCCAGCAGATCGGGCGCGACGGTGCCGATATAGCTCTCGACCGTGTTCCACGACCGCTCGCCCTCGATCACCAGTTTCGAGAAATCCTCGTTGAACAGGTCACGGACCACCTTGACCAGGAGGTCGGGCTCCTCGTAGAGGGTCTTCGGCGCGTTCGACTCACCGTCGGCGGCCGCGGTGATCGTGCGCCACGCGGCCTGCAGCCGTTCGACGTCGCGGGTCAGTTCGGCTTCGCTGACCCCCTCCGACGCGGTCCGGATGATGACGCCCGCGTCCGCGGGCACGATCTCGCGCAGGATCTCCTTGAGACGTTTGCGCTCGGTATCGGGCAGCTTGCGGCTGATCCCGGTGGAGGTGCCGCCCGGGACGTAGACCAGGAACCGGCCGGCCAGGCTGATCTGCGTGGTCAGCCGGGCGCCCTTGTGCCCGACCGGATCCTTGCTCACCTGGACCAGCACCTGATCGCCGGGCTTGAGGGCCTGCTCGATCTTGCGTTCCCTACCGCCGAGCCCGGCGGCCTCCCAGTTCACCTCACCCGCGTACAGCACACCGTTGCGCCCGCGGCCGATATCGACGAACGCCGCCTCCATACTGGGCAGCACGTTCTGGACCTTGCCCAGGTAGACATTGCCGACCATGGATGCCGAACCGGTGCTGGTGACGAAATGCTCGACCAGGATCTTGTCCTCGAGCACCGCGACCTGGGTGGCCGCCGGATGTCCGGGGAACTCCTTCTCCCGAACCACCATCACCCGGTCCACGGCTTCGCGCCGGGCCAGGAATTCCGATTCGGTGAGGATGGGAGGACGGCGCCGACCGGCCTCGCGACCGTCGCGGCGGCGCTGGCGTTTGGCCTCCAGCCGGGTGGACCCGCTGATGCCCTGGACCTCGTCGGAGGAGGACGAGCGGCTGCGGGTCTTGTTCCGGGGTTCGCGCTCGTGGACGACCGTATTGGGCGGATCGTCGTCGGCGGACTCAGATTCACCGGACTCCCCCGCGACCTTGCGCCGGCGGCGCCGGCGACGACGACGGGTGCCGCCACCGTCGGCATCGTCACCGCTACCGGACTCGTCGGCGGCCGACTCGTCGGCTTCCCCGGCGGCCTCGTCGTCTTCCGATATTCCGGGCTTGTCGTCGGAGTCGTCGGCGGAATCGCCCTCCGACTCCGCACCCTCGGCATCGGTATCGCCTTCGGACTGCTGTTCGCCCCGGCCCCGGCCCCGGCCGCGACGACCCCGGCGGCGGCGCCGCGGCTGGTCGTCGGAATCGCCGTCACCGCCCTGCTCGGACTGGTCGTCGGCACCGGAATCGGTTTCGGCGTCGGTTTCGGTTTCGGGTTCCGGCTTCGGCTTCGGCTCGGGCTCCTGCTCGGCCTTCCGGCGCCGGCGCAACTCCTGCACCGCCGCGGCGTCCGGCGAGAGGAACAGCGGGGCCGCCACGACCGCCGATTCGAAGACCACGGCCTCGGCGGCCACGGGTGTCTCGGGCACCGGGCTCGCGAACAGGCTCGCCGCCGAGGTGAACGCGGGCGGCGGCGGAGCGGCCGGGGTGTCCGCGGCGCCGGGCGCGGCGGGTTCGGATGCCGCCGAGCCGGTGGCGGGCGGCCGGGATTCGGTATCGGCGCGGCGGTCGGCCGGGGCGGCCGTGCCGGTGGTGGCGGTGGCCGGCTCGGCGACCGGCTGCCCGGGCACCTCCACGGCGGGCGCCGGGGTGCCGGCGGCGGGGGAATCCTGCTCGGACCCGGCCTCCCGCGCCGGGGCGGCCGTGCCGATGCTCGGGATTTGCCCGGAACCGGAACCGGGCCCACCGGCGGAGGTCTCCGCCGTGGCCTCGCCCGGCGCGGTATCGGCGGCGGACGCGCTCTCGGCGGCTCCGGCGTCGAACAGGCCCGGTTCGGTGGGAGTGAGGTTGGGGGTGGTCAGCGATTCGCGGACCGATTCCGCGACGGCCCGGTCCACGCTCGACTGCGGACTACGAGCTTCCGTCCCCAGTTCGCTGAGTTTGGCCAGGATGCGCTTACTGGTCACGCCCAGACGCTTGGCGAGGGCATGTACTCGGATTCGCTCCGGCAAGTGATCGTCGTCCTGTGATGTTGTGTCCAGCGGCTCTTGATCGGCCACGAAGTCTCCTCGGGCCCCCGGGCGCGTTCCTCATCGAGTGACGCGGCCGTCGCGGGGGCGCTATCCGTCTGCCTCGCACGGTCGGCACGAGGTCAATGGTCTCGCCCCGCGTGCCCGGTTATCTCCACTATCGAACGTCGGACGGGCTAACTGGCCACGCGGCGCCTGGCATATGGCTGAACTCCGCGGGGCGAGCACTCGTCCAGCGCGCCGGGCAGACGCGGCCGAGGTTTCCGGCCGTACGTCCGCGGCAGCGATGGCGGCATCGTTCCGCAGCGTGTCATCCGGCCGAACCCACTGTCGAGTACGGCCGGGTACCAGTATCCCACACCGTGCGCCAAGTGTTCGCCATGGCGCTGCGCGAGGCACTCGCACGGGACCCGCCGGCCCCTCACCGGGCAGTGATCAGAGGGGGAATTCGGGGAACCAGAGCGCGATTTCACGCTTGGCGGAGTCGGGCGAGTCCGATCCGTGGACCAGATTCGATTGGGTCTCGAGGGCCAGGTCACCGCGAATACTGCCGGGCACGGCCTTCTCCACCGGATCGGTACCGCCGGCCAGCTGCCGGAACGCCGCGATGGCACGCGGCCCCTCGAGCACGGCGGCCACCACCGGGCCGGAGGTGATGAACTCGATCAGCGAACCGAAGAACGGCTTCTCGGCATGCTCGGCGTAGTGGGCGCCGGCCAGTTCCTCGGAAACCTGCTTGAGCTCCAGGGCCGCGATGGAGAGGCCCTTCCGCTCGACCCGGCTCAGCACCTCGCCGACATATCCGCGAGCCACGCCGTCCGGTTTGATCAGAATCAATGTCTGCTCTGTCACGCGGTCAGCCTAACCAGACTGGCCCCGCGGCCCGCAGCCGCCCGCCCCGCCGTGCGGAACGGATCACCTCGGCGCGCCGCCGCCGGTCCGCTGACTCGGCAGCGACCCCTCCTCCAGCCGCCGCTTCACATCCGCCCGCAGCAGCAGGATGAAGGCCCACACCAGGATGAAGACGACACCGATCACCGCGATCGAGATGTGGAACACCCCGCCGATCAGCACCAGCACCTGCAGACCCAGATTGAACGGGATCGCCCACGACCGCCGCTGCAGTCCCGCACCGGCGAACATCACCACCGCCAGGGCCACCAGGTAGGTGCCCGACACCCAGGTGACGCCACCGGCGATATCGGCGACCACCGGCAGTGCCAGCAGTACCGTGATCGCCTCCAGTACCAGCGCCCCTGCCATCACTCCCCGCAGCCCTTTCCAGGGGTCGGGAGGTGCCGGGACCGTAGGTTGGTCGGCGCCGTCGCCCGGCTGGCTCATAAGCGATCCTTATCGTCGGCGGCGCCTCCGGCGCCGCGGGTTCGGGGCCCCCTGATGTCTCGGTTCTTCACTCCTGCGCTCAGTC
>NZ_JBSFRU010000405.1:0-5113 GCF_053589395.1 Nocardia sp. NPDC003345 | reverse complement strand
GTCGCATCCGTATCTGGACGCGGTGCTGTTCATCCTGGGGGTCACCCGGGACGAGGTCGAGGCGGCGGACGCGCGGGACGGTGTGCTGCGCCGGGTGCCGCTGGGCTGATCGGTGGGGCCGCGTCCGATTCGGACGGCCGCCGCGTCGGTAGGCTGACCGGAGGCGACGGTCGGGTTTGTGGAGGGTGCTGGAATGCCGGAGTGCGGCGCGACGGAAGTGATGGCGGGCGGCCTGGACTCGGGCGAGGACGCCGCGAACCCGGACGCCGCGCCGGAGCCCTGGGCGGACCCGGGGTTCACCCAGCGGCATACCGAGCTCGCCACCGGATACGGAGGCAGCGGCGATCCCGATGATCCGGCCCAGGTGCAGGCCATGCAGATGGTGCTGCATATCCCGAAGGCCGACCCACCGGCCCGCAGCGCCTTGCTGGCCGCCGCGGCCGCCGCGGCGGTGGCGCTGTGCCTGGACCCGCGCGTGGGTGCCGAGGGGGAATGGGAGCGGCCGTATCTGACCTGGAAGCGGTCGCGGATCCGGAAGGTGGCCCGGCGGGCGCGCGGGTCGCAGTGGACCGCGGCGAACGAGGTGCCCGGGCTCACGATCGAATGCGGCGGTGCCCAGGCGCGGGCGCTGGTGCCGGGGGCGGTCGGCGCGATCGACCCGCGTATCCGGCGCCTGCAGATCGGCGGCACCGAGCTCGAATCCGACGACCCCGGCCCGGCGCCCGCCGATCTCCCGGTCTTCTGGGTGAACGCGGCCCTCGGCATGACGGTCGGGAAGGCGGCGGCGCAGGTCGGGCATGCGAGCATGCTGTTCGCCGGGGCGCTGCCGCTGGAACACGCCCGGGCCTGGGCGCGGCGGGGATTCGCCTGCGCGGTGCGCGAGGCCGGACCGCAACAGTGGGAAGCCCTGCGCGCGGCGGTGGCCGGGGGTACGGCGACCGCTGTCCGTGATGCCGGTTTCACCGAGGTCGCGCCAGGTTCGGTCACGGTGATCGGGACTGCGCCCGCGGCGCCGGATCAGGGCTGGTCCTGACCGCCGGGTCCGGTGTGCGAGACGGGGTCCGGGCGCGCCGATGTGGAGAATCGCGGGTGCCCGGTGCCGCCGCCGATGATCGCTCGAGACAAGATGGAGCCCGTGGCGCACCCCGATCCAGATCTGCTCATCGACTTCTCCAACGTTTCCATCCGCCGCAACGGGCACACCCTCGTCGGTCCCGTGACCTGGCAGGTCGAACTCGACGAACGCTGGGTGATCCTGGGCCCCAACGGCGCCGGTAAGACGTCGCTGCTGCAGATCGCGGCCGCGGAGACCCATCCCTCCTACGGCACCGCCCATGTTCTGGGTGAACGGCTCGGCAAAACGAATGTCAGCGAACTGCGTCCACGGATCGGGTTGTCGTCGGCGGCGCTGGCCGCCCGGATCCCGGCCGACGAACGGGTCGCGGATCTCGTGGTCTCGGCGGGTTACGCGGTACTCGGCCGCTGGCGCGAACAGTACGACGACATGGATACCGACCGGGCGATCGATATGCTGGAAAGCCTTGGCGCCGAACATCTTCTGGACCGCACCTACGGCACGCTCTCGGAAGGCGAACGCAAACGGGTCCTGATCGCCCGGGCCCTGATGACCGACCCGGAACTGCTGCTCCTCGACGAACCGGCCGCCGGCGTGGACCTGGGCGGGCGCGAGGAACTGGTGGAAAGCCTCGGCGACCTCGCCGCCGACCCCGACGCCCCGGCGCTGGTGCTCGTCACCCACCACGTCGAGGAGATTCCGCCCGGTTTCACCCACTGCATGCTGCTGAGCGAGGGCGAGATCGTCACCCAGGGCCTGCTGGACGATGTCCTGACCGCCGCGAATCTCAGCGAGGCGTTCCGTCAGTCGATCGCCCTGGACCGGATCGACGACCGCTACTTCGCCCGCCGCGCCCGCCGTCTCGGCCGCCACCGTTCCCGCTGACCAGCGCGTATTACAATTGTTCAATGCATGTTAAACTGGCTTCATGAGTACCATCGCGTTCCGGGCCACAGTGCATGATCGGTCGCTGGTCGAAAAGCTGGCGCGAGAAGGGGAAACGACCAGTGACGTGCTGCGCCGTGCGCTGCACGTCCTGGAGCAGGAGCAGTGGCAGACCCAGATGCAGGCCGCCGCTGATCGGATCGAAGCATCGGGTGAGAATCTCGGCGACGAGCCTGATGCCTGGTGATCCGCGGCCTGATCTACAAGATCGATCTCGGTGAGGCCGAGCGTGGGTATGAGCAGCGCGGACGCCGCTACGGTGTGGTGCTGTCCCGAGCGAACTGGTCCATGGTGACCGTTGTTCCGACCTCCACCGGTGCGGCCGCCTCGCCATCGCGGGTGGAGATCGAGTTGATGGGGCAGCCGACGCGGGTATTGGTGGATCAGATCCGGTCCATCGACTCCGGCTATCTGATCGGCGACCCGGTCGGTTACCTGACCGCCGAGGAGATGGACACGCTCGATGACGTGATCCGCCGATATCTGGGGCTCGGTCGGCCGCCGCAACGGTAGTGCGGGGCCGGGGCTAGTGTGCAGGGGTGAGTGAGACGACTGTGCCGGATTCCGCCGAGGTGCCCGAGGCCAGGGACGCTTCCACCGTGATGCTGGTGCGCGACGGTGTGTCCGGTCCGGAGGTCTTCCTGCAGCGGCGGGCCGGGGCAATGGACTTCGCGGCCGGGATGACCGCGTTTCCCGGCGGCCGGGTGGATCCGGTGGACGCGGAGGTCGATATCGCCTGGGCCGGGCCGCCGCCGGCCTGGTGGGGGCAGCGGTACGGCATCTCCGAGACGCGGGCAAAAGCGCTGGTGTGCGCCGCGGTGCGGGAAACCTTCGAGGAATGCGGGGTGCTGCTGGCCGGTCCCACGGCCGAAACCGTGGTCGCCGAGACCGCCGGTTACCGCGGTGACCGGGAGCGGATCGAGCGCCGGGAACTGACCCTCGCCGAATTCCTCGCCGAGGAGAAACTCGTCCTGCGCGCCGACCTGCTGCGGCCCTGGGCGCGCTGGATCACCCCGACCGTCGAGCGCCGCCGCTACGACACCCATTTCTTCGTCGCGGTGCTCCCGGCCGGACAGCAGGCCGACGGCGCCACCACCGAATCCGATCATGTGCAGTGGTCCACACCGGAGTCGGCGCTGCGGACCTGGAAGGACGGCGAGCACGTGCTGCTGCCGCCGACCTGGTCGCAACTGGTCTCATTGGCCGAATACGCGAATACCGGCGAGATACTCGCCGCCGATCTGCGGATAGATCCGATCCAGCCGGAGTTCGGCGAGGTCGACGGGAAGAAGCTGCTGATATTCCCGGACAATATGCGCTATTTCGCCGATATCCCGGACCCGAACCGGCTGGTGGGGTCGAAGGGGATGCGCGATACCGACCCGTCGCTGCTGGGCGGATCCCGGCCCGGCGGCGGTCCCGCGGACGCGCGGTAGCGTTACCGTCCATGGCCGAATTCGTAACCCTGTCCCGGCTCGGGTCCGCGGACCTCGGATCCGAGGAGGTGGACGGCTCGCAGCGGGCGGTGGCGCTGCTGCGGATCGCCCGGCCGCCGATGAATCTGCTGAGTACGCAGGTGATCCGGGAGATCGCCGAGACGGCGGCGGTCTGCGGCGCCGATCCCGGGATCGCGGCGCTGGTCGTCTACGGCGACGAGCGGGTGTTCTGCGCGGGCGACGATCTGGCCGAACTCGCCGGACTACCGGCCGGGCAGGCGAGCGCCATGGCCGCGGATCTGCAGGCGGCGCTGGGCTGCCTGGCCCGGATCCCGCAGCCGACGGTGGCCGCGATCAGCGGGTACGCCCTCGGCGCCGGACTCGAACTGGCGCTGGGCGCGGACCGGCGGGTGATCGGCGACAACGTGAAGCTGGGGTTGCCGCAGATCCACGCCGGGTTGATACCGCTGGCCGGGATCCGGCGGCTGTCGCTGCTGATCGGTCCCGGACCGGCCCGGGATCTGGTGTTCACCGGCCGTTTCGTGGAAGCCGACGAGGCGGCGCGGCTGGGTCTGGTGGATCAGGTGGTGGCCCCCGACGATGTGCTCGGCGCCGCGCTCGCCTGGGCCCGGCAGTTCGTCACCGGGCCGGGACAGGCGCTGGCGGCCGCCAAGGCGGTGTTCGAGGCGGGGCCGCACGGTCACGAGCGCGCCCGCACCGAATGGTCGCGGCTGTTCGACACCGAGGACCAGCGAACTGGAACACGTTCCTACCTGCGGGACGGGCCCGGAGTGGCGGAGTTCACGGGTCGCTGAGCGGGGCCTGACCGGGTCGAACCTACCCGGTGGTATTCGCCGCCGGAACAGGAAAGGCTAGGCGTACCTCCGCCTTCGCTCCGGCCATGCGCGGACTGCGGGTGGGCTGCGCCCAGCAGCACCCATTAGGCTCTCCGACCATGACGGTACGCCCCGACGACCCCGCGCCCCATCCGCACGCGACCGCCGCGGAGGTCGAAGCAGCATTCGAGGACACCAAGCTCGCCCAGGTGCTCTATCACGACTGGGAAGCCGAGACCTACGACGACAAATGGTCCATTTCCTATGACGAACGCTGTATCGACTATGCCCGCGGCCGGTTCGACGCCGCGGTGGGCACCGACGCGGAGCTGCCGTACGAACGAGCCCTGGAATTGGGCTGCGGAACCGGCTTCTTCCTGCTGAACCTGATGCAGTCCGGGATCGCCAAGAGCGGTTCGGTCACCGACCTGTCGCCCGGCATGGTGAAGGTCGCGCTGCGCAACGCCGAGAACCTGGGCCTGGATGTGGACGGCCGGGTCGCCGACGCCGAAACCATCCCCTACGACGACAACACCTTCGATCTGGTCGTCGGCCACGCGGTTCTGCATCACATCCCCGATGTGGAGCAGTCGCTGCGCGAATGCCTGCGGGTGCTGAAGCCCGGCGGCCGGTTCGTCTTCGCCGGGGAACCCACCACCATCGGCAACCTCTACGCCCGCAACCTGGGCAACGTGACCTGGAAGGCCACCACGGCCATCACGAAGCTGCCGTTCCTGCGGGACTGGCGGCGGCCGCAGGAGGAGCTGGACGAATCCTCGCGTGCCGCCGCGCTCGAGGCCGTGGTCGACCTGCACACCTTC
>NZ_JBSFRU010000404.1:0-5118 GCF_053589395.1 Nocardia sp. NPDC003345 | reverse complement strand
CGGCACAGAGCCCAGGCGGACCGGGCCAGGCGGGCCCGCCGCCACGGTGCGTGCGGTCGGCGGCGTGGCGCGCGTAGCGGCCTCGGCGGTGTCGGGTACCGCGAAATGGGGTGTGCACACCGCGCTCGACGTCACCGAAACCGTGGTGCGGGGCAGTATGGCCGGATTACCTCCGGCCGAGATCCGCACCGAGGCCGCGAGCCGGGTCCGCGAGGCACTGCGCGAGGCGCTCGGTGTCCCCGCCGCCGAGCCCGCGGCCGGCGAGTCCCGGAGTGAACGGTCGTTGCGCGAACAGGGTGCCGCGCTGTTGCGCCTGGCCGCCAGCCCCCAGGACCCCGACGAGGGGCATCCGGCGTTCGCCCGGATCCTCGCCGAACTCACCTCCGACGAGGCCCGCATCCTGCGGCTGCTGCGGGTGCAGGGACCGCAACCGGCGGTGACGGTCCGCGGTGGCAGGTCGTCGTGGCGCGGGGCCCGTACCGCGGAACCGCGCACCGCTCCCGCCGACCTCGGGGTGAGCATGATCGGGGAGAACGCCGGGCTGCGCCATCCCGACCGGGTGCACCGCTATCTCGCCAACCTGCGCCGTATCGGTCTCATCGAGGTATTGCGGGACTCCGTGGGTACCCCGGAGCGCTATCAGCTGCTGGAGGCCCAGAGCGCCGTCGCCGATCTGCTGAAACAGGCAGGCGGGCGCGGACGGCTGCAGCACCGCGGTATCGCGCTCACCGCGTTCGGCAACGAGTTCGTGCAGGCCAGCCTGCCGATCGCGGGCGAGGACGGACCGGCCGCCGGTACCCGCTGACCCGCCGATCAGACCTGGTCGGCCAGTTCCATCCACCGCTGTTCGGCGGTTTCCTTCTGCGTCTGGATATCCTTCAGTTCGGCGCCCAGACCGACCAGCTTCTCGGGTTCGGTCGCGGCGGCGGCCAGCGCGGTATGCAGCGCGGCCTCCCGTTCACCGAGTTTGTCGATGGCCCGCTCCAGACGGGTCAGTTCCTTGCGCGCCGCGCGATAGGCCGAGGAATCGGTCTGCGGTGCGGCGGCCGATTCCGCGGCCGGGTTCGCCGACCGGGCCGTGGAAGTACCGGTGGCGAGTTCGGCGCGCCGGGTGAGGTACTGCGCGATTCCGCCGGGCAGGTTCGTCAGTTTGCCGTCGCCGAACAGCGCCCAGGTGGTATCGCAGATCCGTTCGATCAGGTAGCGGTCGTGACTGATCACCACGAGCGTGCCCGCCCAGTTGTCCAGCAGATCTTCGAGCTGCTGCAGGGTGTCGATATCGAGATCGTTGGTCGGCTCGTCGAGCAGCAGCACATTCGGTTCCGACATCAGGATCCGTGTCAGCTGCAGCCGGCGGCGCTCACCGCCGGAGAGATCGCGGACCGGTGTGCGCTGCCGGGCCGGGTTGAAACCCAGGCGCTCGGCCAGCTGCCCGGCCGAGAGTTCCAGCGCCTTGCTGCCCTCGCCGAGGGTGATACGCATGGCGATCTGCTGTACCGCCTCCAGCACCCGCATATCGGTGGGCAGATCGTCGAGTTCCTGCCGCAACCAGCCGATCCGCACGGTCTGCCCCTGAATCCGGCGGCCCGCCACCGGCTCCTGGTCACCGGCGAGCGCGCGCAGCAGCGTGGTCTTACCGGATCCGTTCACCCCCACCAGGCCGACCCGTTCACCGGGCGCCGGCCGCCAGGTCAGATCCTGTACCAGTTCGCGGCCGTCCGGAGTGGTCAGCGTGGCGTCCTCGAGTTCGACCACCACCCGGCCCAGCCGCTTCTTCGCGAAGGCGGCCAGCGAGACGCTGTCGCGTGGCGGTGGTACATCGGCGATCAGCGCCTCTGCCGCCTCGACCCGGTAGCGCGGTTTGGAGGTCCGGGCCTGCGGGCCGCGACGCAGCCAGGCCAGTTCCTTACGGGCGAGGTTCTTGCGCCGGGCCTCGGTGGCGTCGGCCTGGCGCGCGCGTTCGGCGCGGGCGAACACCCAGTCGCCGTAACCGCCCTCGTAGGTCTCCACCCGGCCGCCGACCACCTCCCAGGTGTTGGTGGCGACGGTGTCCAGGAACCAGCGGTCGTGGGTCACCACCACCAGCGCGCTGCGCCGGGCCAGCAGATGTTCGGCCAGCCACTGCACGCCTTCGACATCCAGGTGGTTGGTCGGCTCGTCCAGGACCAGCAGATCCAATTCCCGGACCAGCGCCGCCGCCAGCGCCACCCGGCGGCGCTCGCCACCGGACAGATTGGTCACCTTGGCGTCCAGGCCCAGACCCGCGATACCGATACCGTCGAGGACCGACCGGATCCGCGGGTTGGCGGCCCATTCGTGTTCGGCGATATCGCCGGTGGGCGCGTCCTCGGCCAGACCGGCCAAGACCACCTCGCCGACGGTCGCGTCCTCGGGCAGTGCCCCGCGCTGGGTCACCACGGCCAGCCGCAGCCCGCCGAGCCGGCTGACCCGGCCCGCGTCCGGCTCCTCGATCCCGGTCAGCACCTCGAGCAGGGTGGTCTTACCGCCGCCGTTGAGGCCCACCACCCCGATCCGGTCGCCCGCGTGGACTCCCAGCGATACCCCGTCCAGCAGGGGCTTGATCCCGAAACTCTTGCTGACCTGCTCGAGGTTGATCAGGTTGGACATGAATCCTTCCGCCTCCGGCTTCGTACCGCGCGCGCCGCGGCTCGGCTCAGCCTATCGAGCCGCCGGTCGGGGCCGGATCGCGCGTCGGCTCCGGCGCCGGGCTGCCCGGGCCGGATCGGCCGTCCGCCGGGTGTCCGGTCACAACCGAGACCGGGCGCGGTCAGGCGCGCCGCGGCCCCGAGGCGGGTGGCTCGGGGAGTGGATGCGGCGGCTCCTCCTGGTTGGTGACCCGGGCGCCCGGCACCGGGCCGGTGGCGTTGCGGACACTGCGCGCCACTCCCGCGCCGGACAGTTCCGCCGCCACCGCGACCGCCGATTCGGCGGAATCACACAGGAACGCGCAGGTCGGGCCGGAACCCGACACCAGCCCGGCCAGCGCACCGACCTCCACGCCCGCGCGCAGTGTCCGGCGTAGTTCCGGGCGCAGCGAGACCGCGGCGGCCTGCAGATCGTTGCCCAGCAGCGGTGCGAGTTGTTTCGCGTCGCCGGAGGCCAACGCCTGCATGAGTTCCTGCGGTTCGCCGAGCCGGGGCGGGTTGCCCTGTACCCGCAGCCGATCGAGTTCGGTGAACACCTCGGGGGTCGACAGACCGCCCTTCGCCAGTGCGAGTACCCAGTGGAAGGAGTTGCGGGACAACACCGGGAGCAATCGTTCGCCGCGCCCGGTACCCAGCGCGGTACCACCGTGCAGGGCGAAGGGGACATCGCTACCGAGTTCGGCTGCCACGGCGGCGAGTTCGTCGCGGTGCAGGCCCATCTCCCAGAGTTCGTTCAGCCCGACCAGGGTGGCGGCCGCGTCGGCGCTGCCGCCCGCCATCCCTCCGGCCACCGGAATGCCCTTGTCGATGGTGATCTCCACCAGCGGCTCCCGTCCGGCGAGCTGCGCCATCCGGACCGCGGCCTTCCATGCCAGATTGGTGCGGTCGGTGGGGACCTCCGCCGCGCCCTCACCGGTGACCCGCAGGGCGAGCGAATTGGCGGGCGCGATCTCGAGATCGTCGGCGAGCGACAGCGCCTGGAACACGGTGGTGAGCTCGTGGTAGCCGTCTGCGCGCAGGTCACCCACTCCCAGATGGAGGTTGACCTTCGAGGGCGCCCGTACGGTGACGGGACTGGGCACAACGGACAGCACGGTGACCCAGCCTAACGGCTGGCCCTCCCGGAGGGCAGCCGATGGCCGGGGTCGCGGCCGTTGCCGCAAGTACCCCCTGGGGGTATATTGGGCGGTACCGTCCCACGAGGGACCCGCACGAAGGAGACGCCAATGCCCACCACCAGCACCTACACCGTCACCGGCATGACCTGCGGCCACTGCGTGCAGTCGGTGAAATCCGAGATCGGCAAGATCGACGGTGTCACCAGCGTCGACGTCGACCTCGAATCGGGCCGGGTCGTGGTCGCGGGCGATGTGACCGATGCCGCGGTCGCGGCCGCCGTGGACGAGGCCGGGTACGAGATCGCCGGCTGATCAGGATTGCGCGGCGAGCCGGACGAACGCCGCGGTATCCAGGGTCTCCCCGCGGGCGGCCGGAGCGATTCCGGCGGCGACCAGCCGCCGCTCGGCCTCCGCGGGGCCACCCGCCCAACCCGCCAGCGCCGCGCGCAACGTCTTGCGGCGCTGCGCGAAGGCCATATCGACGACCCCGAAGACGCGGGCCCGATGTTCCTCACCGACCGGCCACGGCGGTTCGGTGAACCGGTCCACCCGCACCAGCCCGGATTCCACCTGCGGAACCGGCCAGAACACCTGCCGCCCCACCGATCCGGCCTTGGCCACCGTCCCGTAGAAACCGGCCTTCACACTCGGCACCCCGTACACCCGGCTACCAGGACGGGCCGCGAGCCGGTCGGCGACCTCGGCCTGCACCATCACCAGCGCGGTCGACAGCGTGGGGAATTCGGCCAGCAGATGCAGCAGTACCGGAACGGCCACGTTGTAGGGCAGATTCGCCACCAGCGCGGTCGGGGCCGCGGGCAGTTCACCGGCGCGCACCCGCAGGGCGTCACCGGGCACCACGGTCAGCCGGTCCGCCAGCCCCCCGGCGCGCTCCCGGACCGTGGCGGGCAGCTGCCCGGCCAGCACGGGATCGATTTCGACCGCCACCACCGTGTCCACCACATCCAGCAGGGCGAGAGTGAGCGAGCCGAGCCCGGGCCCGACCTCGAGCACGGTATCGGCGCGCCCGACCCCGGCGGCGGTCACGATCCGCCGGACGGTGTTGGCGTCGTGCACGAAGTTCTGGCCGAGCTGTTTGGTCGGGCGCACCCCGAGCCGCTCGGCCAGTTCGCGCACCTGCGCGGGCCCCAGCAGAGCAGCCTCACCACGCGCCATCATCTCGGCATCCGACACCGGGAAAACCTACCAACCCGGCCCCGGGACCCGTCCGGGCACGGGCACGGCGCAGGTAGATCAGGCGACCCGCGGCATCTCCGGGGCGTACACCACCGCCGCCGGGGCCGAATGGGTCCGGTCGCCTCCGGAGCCGTGCG
>NZ_JBSFRU010000403.1:0-5138 GCF_053589395.1 Nocardia sp. NPDC003345 | reverse complement strand
CTCGAGCGCGTCGAGCAGCAGCGGCATCTCGTAGCGGAAACGCCGGGCCATCAGATTCCCGCCGATCGTGCCGGTATAGCGGATCCGCACCGTGGCGATCCGCGACCACGCCTCGGCGAGACCGGGAATCGCCGCGGCGACGGTCGCGCTGGCCGAACCCTCGTAGTGGGTCACCATCGCGCCGATATCCAGTATCCCCCGCGCATGGGTGATCGTCTTCAGGCCCGCCACCTTCTGCAGCGACAGCAGCGCCGCGGGGGCACGACCCTCACGGATACCCGCCACGAGATCACTGCATCCGGCGGCGATCACGGCCTCCGGGTCCGCCGCGAGCACGGCTGCCGCCTCCGCGACCGACTCCGGCCGGTACAACCGGAACGGCGCGAGCGCCGACTGCGTCTGGGCGACGATTCCGGAACCGTCGGCCGTGGCCCGCATCAGTGCGCCTTGCTCGGCACCGGCTGCTGCGCGGCGGCGGTGGTCTCGTCGCCCCGCAGCAGCCGCGTCACATGCGAACGGATCTCGACGAACCGCGGATCCGTTTTCGTGGTGATGTGATCGCGCGGGCGCGGCAGGTCCACATCGATGGTCTCCGCCACGACGCTCGGCGGTTTCGACAGCACGATGATGTGGTCGGCCAGGTAGACGCTCTCGTCGATATCGTGGGTCACGACAAGGACGGTGATCCCGAGCGTGGCCTGGATGTGCAGCAGCAGATCCTCGAGCTCGGCGCGGGTCTGGGCGTCCACCGACGCGTACGGCTCATCCATGAGCAGCAGTTTCGGGTGGCTGGCCAGTGCTCGCGCGATGGCGACGCGCTGCTGCATTCCGCCCGACATCTGCCACGGGTAGAGCTTCTCCTTGCCGGAGAGCCCGACCGCGTCGATGGCCTCCTGCACCCGGGCGGCGCGCTCGGGCCGGGGCAGGTGTTTGAGCGGGAAGGCGATGTTCTTGTCCACCCGCATCCACGGGAACAGCGAGCGGGCGTAGTCCTGGAACACCATGGCCAGGCCGTCGGGAACGCCGGACACCCGGGCGCCGTTGAAGGTGACCTCCCCGGCCGTCGGCACATCGAGTCCGCTGATGATTCGCAGCAGCGTCGATTTACCGCATCCGGAGGGGCCGACGATAACGCTGACCTTTCCCGCCGCCGCCCCGGCGGTGATATCGCGGACGGCCAGGTTGGTTCCGTAGGACTTCGAGATACCGGTCAGAACCAGTTCCGCGGAGGTGATCGCCGTATCGGTACTAGTCATTTTGCTGAGTCACTCCTCGGTGCCAGGCCAACGCCCGCCGTTCGACGAACACGAAGATGAAGTTGAGTGCCACGCCCAGGGCGGCCAGCACGATGAGGACCGACCAGAACCCGGTGTAGTCGAAGTCCCGCTGGGTCCGGATCAGCAGATAACCCAGCCCGTTCTCGGATTTCTGGAGTTCGGAAATGATCATGATGATCAGCGACAGCGACATCGCGGTGCGCACACCGGCGAAGATCTTCGGCGCCGCGCCGGGAAGGACGATATGCGTCAGCACATTCCACCGCGAGATCTTGAACACCGCGGCCGCCTGCATCCGGCCCGTCCCGACACTCTGCACACCGTCGATGGTGTTGAACAGGATCGGCCAGACCACGGAGAACGCGATGAGAAAGATCTTCGGGCTGTCCCCTGTTCCGAACAGGAAGAAGAACACGCCCAGCAGCGCGGGGCTGGGCAGCGACCTCCCGAGATGGATGAGGGGCTGGAACAGCGCCGCCAGCACCGGCACGGCACCCAGCGCGACGCCCAGTCCCACCCCGATCACCACGGCCAGCGCCAATCCCGCCATCGCGCGAGTCACGCTGGGCAGGAAATGGTCGAAGGTGGCGTCACCGAGGAACAGGCGACCGGCTTCGGTACCGAAGAAATCGGTGAAGACCCGCTGGAACGCGTCCAGCGGCGGCGCCACGATCAACGATCCGACTTCCGACTGCGACAGTCCCCACCAGGCGGCCAGGATCAGCACCGGAACGATCGCCCGGATGCCGGTATCGCGGGCGAGCGCCGGCAGGTTCCGGCGGCGCCGCGCGGTCGCCACGCGGACCGGAGACCGGGTCTCCGGCCGCACCGCCGAGGCGGGCCCGGCTTCGTCGGTGGATACGACAGTCACTGGGCCAGCCCCTTCTTCCATGCGAACACCTTGTTGTCGAGAACGGTGAAGGCCGTGCTCACCGCGACACCCAGCACACCGGCGACCAGCGTCGCGGCGTAGACGGTGTCGAGATTGGTCGCGTTGGCGCTGTTCAGCAGGATGTAGCCGCCGATTCCCTGACCGTTGCCGATGAGTAGTTCGGCGCTGACCGCCACGATGAGCCCGATCGAGGCGGCGATCCGGATCCCGGTGAACGCGAACGGCAGTGCGCTGGGAATCTTGATCCGGCCCAGGATCGCGATCTCGGACAGACCGAAGGTCCGGGCGGTCGCCACGGCGGTGACATCGGTGGCGCGAACACCGTAGAGGGTGTTCAGCAGAATCGGCCACATACAGGCGAGCGCGACGGTGATCGACAGCGGCAGCATTCCCGATCCGATCAGCAGTACCAGGATCGGTCCCAGCGCGACCGAGGGCAGTACCCGGAACACCTCGACCGGGAGTTCGAAGGCGAGGAACACCCGGGTGAACGCCCCCATCAGACCGCCGAGCAGTACACCGGCCACCGCCGCGATGAGCAGGCCCAGCATCCATTCGCGGAGGGTGAAGCCCACTTCCTGCCAGAAGAGCTGATCTCCGAACAGCGCACCGGTCTCGGCCAGTACCCGGCTCGGAACAGGCAGTCCGGGGGTGGACAGCAGTCCGGTCCGGATCACCACTTCGGCCAGCAGGGCCGTGCCGAGCACACCCGCGATTCCGTAGCCGATCTGCTTGTTGCGGCCCAGCGGTTCACTGAGGAGAAGCATGGTCAGCCCTCGAGCGTGACGAGATGGGAGGTGACGTCGAAGCCGTCCGGGACCAGGCCCTGGGCGGCGAGCATATCGGCCACCGATTGCATTTTCGCCGGGTCCATACCCGAGGCGAAGATCGGCAGCGACATCGACTGCGCCACCGCCGCGGGGACCTTCGCGACACCCGGCAGCCAGGCCCGGAACGCGGCCTCGTTGGCGGCGATATCGGCGCCCGCCGCATAGATCGCGCGTGCGAACGCCGCGGTGGTGTCGGGGTTCGAATCGGCGAAATCGTCGCCCGCCACGAAGATCGAGGCCGGCAGGGCGTTGTTGGTGCCGGTCGTGAGATCCGCGATCTCACGCATCCCGGCGCCGCGCGCCGCCGAGGAGAACGGTTCCGGCGCGTAACCGACGTCGATCGAACCGGCCTGCACTCCCGGAAGCATCTCGGGGAAGGGCACCTCCACATACCGCGGTTCGATCTCGACGCCCTCACCGGCAGCGAGATTGGCGATGGTGACATCACCGATGTTGTTGGTGGTGTTCACGCCGACGGTCTTGCCGTCGATATCGGCCAGCGACCGGACCGGGGAATCGGGTTTCACGTACAGGATTCCGCTGCCGTCGCCGAGCGAGGCGGTATGCGCGACCGTGGTGATCGGCGTCTTGCGGGACTGGGCGATCGCCGCGGAGATCGAATTGGCGATGCTGAAGTCGAGTTCGCCGGAGGCGACCTTCTGGATACCGATGGGGCCGCCCTGGATGGGTTCGAGGTTCACCGTGAGCCCTTCCTTCTGGAAGAAGCCCTTCTCGTCCGCCCAGTACACGGCCGCGTAGTCGGCCAGTGGGAGGACACCCACCGACACCTCGGTCTGCTCGAGTACGCCGTCGGTCGCCGCGGCGGCACGCTCCCCCGAGCCGCTACACGAGGTCAGCAGCAGCGCCGAGCCGGCCAGCATGGCTGCGGCCGCGAGGCGGATTTTCGTCATGAAGGTCTCCTGTCGGGAGGATGGTGTCGACCGGGCTGATGTCCACCACGGGTGCCGAACATCTTGGCTCCAAGAGATTTGTACTTCCTTACCGCTAAGAGGTCAACGGAAGATTTTCGTGAATCGGAGGATTAACAGGCGGTTGATCTCGCTGGAACATGCCGAGAATTTCGAAGAGATGCAGGTCACACCGGATCGGCAAGTGTGCCGGGCCTCACGCGGTACCGGAAAAATTTTCCCGAAGCGGACACCGGAAACGACGAACGCTCCCAGATCGTGGGATCCGGGAGCGTTCGGAGCGGACGGTTCAGGCGGGCCGATCCGCCGCGAGCACCTCGTCCTCGGGTAGCTCGGCCGTGCGCAGCGACCGCTCCAGCACGCCCAGCAACCCCGCCAGCCGATCCTTCTGATCGGAGTCCAGCCCCACCAGCATCCGGCCCAGTTCCGCGAAGTGCGCGTCCGCGACCCGGTCGACGAGTTCACGCCCGGCGCCCGACAGCGTCACGTACACGACCCGGGCGTCCTCGTCGTCCCGCTCCCGGAGCACCAGACCGGCCTCCTCCAGCCGGTTGACCCGCAGCGTCAGGCCCCCGGTCGTGACGAGGGTCTGCTTCGCCAGCTCCCCCGCCGTCCGCCGGAAATCCGGCTCCGCCCGGCGCAGGCAGGCCAGGACGTCGAACCCCGCCTCATTGGTGCCGTACTCCTCGAACACGCCGTTGATCCGCGAGCGATAGAGCAGGAAGCTACGGTGCAGCCGCCCGAAGACCTCCAGCGCGGACACATCGAGTTCGGGCCGCGACTGCGCCCACTGCCGGATGATCTCACCGACACCGTCCGAGGATTCCGTCACTGCCTCTGCCCCAACCCATCTGTTGTCGTCGCACTTAGCTTTGCGCCAAGGTACTGTACGATTCTTTCTATCATCCCACCAGAGCAAGGCTCCGCGAATCGTCTCGCCAGAACACCTGGATCGCGGAACCTGCGGCGGCCGGACGGAACACGCCCTGCCCGCACGTGGACCAGCGAGACGAGTTAGAGGGTAGTCCGGATGCACGAGGTGCTGAACACGGTCGCCGGTTGGCAGGCGGCCGGAATCGATTGCGCGGTAGCGACGATCATCGATTCGACGGGTTCGACGCCGCGACCCGTCGGCACGGTGATGGCGGTTTCCCGAGCCGGCGCGGTCGCCGGCAGTATCTCGGGCGGCTGTGTGGACAGCGACGCCTTC
>NZ_JBSFRU010000402.1:0-5173 GCF_053589395.1 Nocardia sp. NPDC003345 | reverse complement strand
CACATTACTGTGCTTCCAGTTCCGGCCTATCAACCCCATGGTCTGTAGGGGGCCTTAACCACTCGAAGGTGGTGGGAAACCTCATCTTGGAACAGGCTTCCCGCTTAGATGCTTTCAGCGGTTATCCCTTCCGAACGTAGCCAACCAGCCGTGCCCCTGGCGGGACAACTGGCACACCAGAGGTTCGTCCGTCCCGGTCCTCTCGTACTAGGGACAGCCTTCCTCAAGTTTCCAACGCGCGCGGCGGATAGAGACCGAACTGTCTCACGACGTTCTAAACCCAGCTCGCGTGCCGCTTTAATGGGCGAACAGCCCAACCCTTGGGACCTACTCCAGCCCCAGGATGCGACGAGCCGACATCGAGGTGCCAAACCATCCCGTCGATATGGACTCTTGGGGAAGATCAGCCTGTTATCCCCGGGGTACCTTTTATCCGTTGAGCGACACCGCTTCCACATGCCGGTGCCGGATCACTAGTCCCGACTTTCGTCCCTGCTCGACCTGTCAGTCTCACAGTCAAGCTCCCTTGTGCACTTGCACTCGACACCTGATTGCCAACCAGGCTGAGGGAACCTTTGGGCGCCTCCGTTACATTTTGGGAGGCAACCGCCCCAGTTAAACTACCCACCAGGCACTGTCCCTGAACCAGATCATGGTCCGAGGTTAGAGGTCCAATACGATCAGAGTGGTATTTCAACGACGACTCCACACACACTGGCGTGCATGTTTCACAGTCTCCCACCTATCCTACACAAACCGTACCGAACACCAATACCAAGCTATAGTGAAGGTCCCGGGGTCTTTTCGTCCTGCCGCGCGTAACGAGCATCTTTACTCGTAATGCAATTTCGCCGAGTCTGTGGTCGAGACAGCAGAGAAGTCGTTACGCCATTCGTGCAGGTCGGAACTTACCCGACAAGGAATTTCGCTACCTTAGGATGGTTATAGTTACCACCGCCGTTTACCGGGGCTTAAATTCTCAGCTTCGCGCCGAAGCGCTAACCGGTCCTCTTAACCTTCCGGCACCGGGCAGGCGTCAGTCCGTATACATCGTCTTACGACTTCGCACGGACCTGTGTTTTTAGTAAACAGTCGCTTCTCTCTGGTCTCTGCGGCCCAAACCAGCTCAGGAAGTAAATTCCGTCACCAGCTCGGGCCCCCCTTCTCCCGAAGTTACGGGGGCATTTTGCCGAGTTCCTTGACCACAGTTCTCTCGATCGCCTTAGTATTCTCTACCTGACCACCTGTGTCGGTTTGGGGTACGGGCCGTGTACCAACTCACTAGAGGCTTTTCTCGGCAGCATAGGATCACTGAATTCGCCTCAATCGGCTACGCATCACCTCTCAGGCTATATGCTGTGCGGATTTGCCTACACAACGCCCTACAGGCTTACACCAGTACAACCACTGACTGGCCCAGCTACCTTCCTGCGTCACCCCATCGCTTGACTACTACACCCAGGGTCGTGCGCAGCCCCATCCGGCCTCCCGAAGGAGGTCCATCAGGTTTTGGGCACTTAGCACAGATGATTCGCCATTGGGCGCGGATACACGGGTACGGGAATATCAACCCGTTGTCCATCGACTACGCCTGTCGGCCTCGCCTTAGGTCCCGACTCACCCTGGGCGGATTAACCTGGCCCAGGAACCCTTGGTCATTCGGCGGACGAGTTTCTCACTCGTCTTTCGCTACTCATGCCTGCATTCTCACTCGCGCAGCCTCCACAACTAGGTCACCCCGCTGCTTCCCTGGCTACACGACGCTCCCCTACCCAGCCACACCACTGCACACACCCCCGTAGAGATGTGCGGATGTAATATGTGACTGCCGCGGCTTCGGCGGTGTACTTGAGCCCCGCTACATTGTCGGCGCAGGATCACTCGACCAGTGAGCTATTACGCACTCTTTCAAGGGTGGCTGCTTCTAAGCCAACCTCCTGGCTGTCTGCGCAATCCCACATCCTTTTCCACTTAGTACACGCTTAGGGGCCTTAGCCGGCGATCTGGGCTGTTTCCCTCTCGACTACGAAGCTTATCCCCCGCAGTCTCACTGCCGCGCTCTCACTCACCGGCATTCGGAGTTTGGCTGATTTCGGTAAGCTTGTGGGCCCCCTAGACCATCCAGTAGCTCTACCTCCGGTGAGAAACACGCGACGCTGCACCTAAATGCATTTCGGGGAGAACCAGCTATCACGGAGTTTGATTGGCCTTTCACCCCTACCCACAGCTCATCCCCTCAGTTTTCAACCTAAGTGGGTTCGGGCCTCCACGACGTCTTACCGTCGCTTCACCCTGGCCATGGGTAGATCACTCCGCTTCGGGTCTAGAACACGCGACTCGAACGCCCTATTCGGACTCGCTTTCGCTACGGCTACCCCACACGGGTTAACCTCGCCACATGCCACTAACTCGCAGGCTCATTCTTCAAAAGGCACGCCATCACCCACAGTACAAGTACTCACAGGCTTTGACGGATTGTAAGCGCACGGTTTCAGGTACTATTTCACTCCCCTCCCGGGGTACTTTTCACCTTTCCCTCACGGTACTAGTCCGCTATCGGTCACCAGGGAGTATTCAGGCTTACCGGGTGGTCCCGGCAGATTCACAGCAGATTTCACGGGCCCGCTGCTACTCGGGCACTCACTACAACAGAGAACATGTTTTCGCCTACCGGACTCTCACCGTCTACGGTTGGCCATCCCAGACCAATTCGACTAACACGAACTTTTCTGACTGTTGCTTGTCACGGCAGTAACAAGAAAGTGAGCCCCACTACCCCACACGTGCAACCCCTGCCGGGTATCACACACGCATGGTTTAGCCTCATCCGCTTTCGCTCGCCACTACTCACGGAATCACATGTTGTTTTCTCTTCCTGTGGGTACTGAGATGTTTCACTTCCCCACGTTCCCTCCACACCAGCTATATATTCACTGGCGGGTAACACGACATCACTCGTGCTGGGTTTCCCCATTCGGACACCCTCGGATCACAGCTCGGTTGACAGCTCCCCGAGGCTTATCGCAGCCTCCTACGTCCTTCATCGGCTCCTGGTGCCAAGGCATCCACCGTACGCTCTTAAAAACTTACAAAACAAAGATGCTCGCGTCCACTGTGCAGTTCTCAAACAACACACCCAGCCAAATCCAGATTCCGCACCAGCGGAGAACCTCTCAGCTCTCCCGGTATGAACGGGAACCCAGCCGGATCGTATTATCTTGCCTGGAAAGAACGCCTGTTCTTTCAGGACCCAACAGTGTGTTGACTACTTCAAATCCGGCACCCCGAGCCCATAAGAACCCGAAGTATCGCCGGCGCATGTCAGCGTTCCACCCATGAGCACCACCGGAAGACATTCGCTTCCGAAGTGGCTCTGCCACAAGACGTTTACCATCCCGACTCTTCGGGTGTCCGTGGAGAATGCTCCTTAGAAAGGAGGTGATCCAGCCGCACCTTCCGGTACGGCTACCTTGTTACGACTTCGTCCCAATCGCCGATCCCACCTTCGACGGCTCCCTCCACAAGGGTTAGGCCACCGGCTTCGGGTGTTACCGACTTTCATGACGTGACGGGCGGTGTGTACAAGGCCCGGGAACGTATTCACCGCAGCGTTGCTGATCTGCGATTACTAGCGACTCCAACTTCACGGGGTCGAGTTGCAGACCCCGATCCGAACTGAGACCGGCTTTAAGGGATTCGCTCCACCTCACGGTATCGCAGCCCTCTGTACCGGCCATTGTAGCATGTGTGAAGCCCTGGACATAAGGGGCATGATGACTTGACGTCGTCCCCACCTTCCTCCGAGTTGACCCCGGCAGTCTCTCACGAGTCCCCGCCATTACGCGCTGGCAACATAAGATAAGGGTTGCGCTCGTTGCGGGACTTAACCCAACATCTCACGACACGAGCTGACGACAGCCATGCACCACCTGTACACCGACCACAAGGGGGCCTACATCTCTGCAGGTTTCCGGTGTATGTCAAACCCAGGTAAGGTTCTTCGCGTTGCATCGAATTAATCCACATGCTCCGCCGCTTGTGCGGGCCCCCGTCAATTCCTTTGAGTTTTAGCCTTGCGGCCGTACTCCCCAGGCGGGGTACTTAATGCGTTAGCTACGGCACGGATCCCGTGGAAGGAAACCCACACCTAGTACCCACCGTTTACGGCGTGGACTACCAGGGTATCTAATCCTGTTCGCTACCCACGCTTTCGCTTCTCAGCGTCAGTTACTTCCCAGAGACCCGCCTTCGCCACCGGTGTTCCTCCTGATATCTGCGCATTTCACCGCTACACCAGGAATTCCAGTCTCCCCTGAAGTACTCAAGCCTGCCCGTATCGACCGCAAGCTCGGGGTTGAGCCCCGAGTTTTCACGATCGACGCGACAAGCCGCCTACAAGCTCTTTACGCCCAGTAATTCCGGACAACGCTCGCACCCTACGTATTACCGCGGCTGCTGGCACGTAGTTGGCCGGTGCTTCTTATACTCCTACCGTCACTTTCGCTTCGTCGGAGTCGAAAGAGGTTTACAACCCGAAGGCCGTCATCCCTCACGCGGCGTCGCTGCATCAGGCTTCCGCCCATTGTGCAATATTCCCCACTGCTGCCTCCCGTAGGAGTCTGGGCCGTGTCTCAGTCCCAGTGTGGCCGGTCGCCCTCTCAGGCCGGCTACCCGTCGTCGCCTTGGTAGGCCATTACCCCACCAACAAGCTGATAGGCCGCGGGCTCATCTCGCACCGATAAATCTTTCCACCCCAGGTCATGCAACCCGAGGTCATATCCGGTATTAGACCCAGTTTCCCAGGCTTATCCCAGAGTGCGAGGCAGATCACCCACGTGTTACTCACCCGTTCGCCGCTCGTGTACCCCGAAGGGCCTTACCGCTCGACTTGCATGTGTTAAGCACGCCGCCAGCGTTCGTCCTGAGCCAGGATCAAACTCTCCGTTGAAGACTCACAATCACACCCGAAGGCGCAATCAAAAGTATAAAACCAGAGTCCGAAAACCCAGCAAAACAAATCGCCAGCTGGAATTTAGCTGACTTAAATGTTCGGCCCTCCACACGGGGGTATGAAGAACCGAAACAGGGTCCGGGCGGCTCCGCCTACAGCTTCGCCAAACAGATCGTCGCCCACTACGTCAACGATCTGGCCAACCAGCTGGCCCGCAAGATG
>NZ_JBSFRU010000401.1:0-5180 GCF_053589395.1 Nocardia sp. NPDC003345 | reverse complement strand
CTTCGGGGTGAAGGTCACCAGCGTCAACACCGCCAACCGTCAGGGCAAGCGCAAGCGGACCCGCTTCGGTTACGGCAAGCGCAAGGACACCAAGCGCGCGCTCGTGACCATCTCGGCCGACAGCAAGCCCATCGAGATCTTCGGAGGCCCGGTCGCGTAAGCGGCGGGGAATCCAGAAAGCAGAGAAGAACTCATGGCAATCCGTAAGTACAAGCCGACTACCCCGGGCCGCCGCGGGTCGTCCGTCTCGGACTTCGCCGAGATCACCCGGTCGACCCCCGAGAAGTCGCTGGTCCGCCCGCTGACCAAGAGCGGTGGCCGTAACGGCCACGGCCGGATCACCACCCGGCATCGCGGTGGCGGTCACAAGCGCGCCTACCGGCTGATCGACTTCCGCCGGCTGGACAAGGACGGCGTGCCGGCCAAGGTCGCTCATATCGAGTACGACCCCAACCGCACCGCGAACATCGCGCTGCTGCACTACCTGGACGGCGAGAAGCGCTACATCATCGCGCCCAAGGGCATCTCGCAGGGCACGAAGATCGAGTCCGGTCCGACCGCGGATATCAAGCCCGGCAACAACCTGCCGCTGCGCAATATCCCGACCGGTACCACCATCCACGCGGTGGAGCTGCGTCCCGGCGGCGGCGCCAAGATGGCCCGCTCGGCCGGTGCCAGCATCCAGCTGCTGGGTAAGGAAGGCCCCTACGCCACGCTGCGTATGCCCTCCGGTGAGATCCGCCGCGTCGACGTGCGCTGCCGCGCCACCGTCGGCGAGGTCGGCAATGCCGAACAGTCGAACATCAACTGGGGCAAGGCCGGCCGTATGCGCTGGAAGGGACGCCGTCCCACGGTCCGTGGTGTCGTCATGAACCCGGTCGACCACCCGCACGGCGGTGGTGAGGGCAAGACCTCCGGTGGTCGCCACCCGGTCTCGCCCTGGGGCCAGCCGGAAGGCCGTACCCGTAAGCCGAACCGTCCGAGCGACAAGCTCATCGTCCGTCGCCGTCGCACCGGCAAGAAGCGCTAAGGAGGAGGTAAGAAATGCCACGCAGCCTCAAGAAGGGCCCGTTCGTCGACGACCACCTCCAGGCGAAGGTGGACGTGCAGAACGAGAAGGGCAGCAAGCAGGTCATCAAGACCTGGTCGCGTCGTTCGACCATCACCCCCGATTTCATCGGCCACACCTTCGCCGTCCACGACGGCCGCAAGCATGTGCCGGTGTTCGTCTCGGAGAACATGGTCGGGCACAAGCTCGGTGAGTTCGCGCCGACGAGGACGTTCCGCAGCCACGTCAAGGAAGATCGGAAGAGCAAGCGGCGATGAGCACAGAAACTCAGAATCCGACTGCGCGCGCGACCGCCAAGCACGTGCGCGTGACCCCGATGAAGGCCCGCCGGGTCGTGGACCTGGTTCGCGGCAAGCGCGTCTCCGACGCGCTCGACCTGCTCCGGTTCGCCCCGCAGGCCGCCAGTGAACCGGTCGCCAAGGTCGTGGCCAGCGCCGCGGCGAACGCCGAGAACAACCTCGGCCTCAACCCCGACACCCTGGTCATCTCGACGGCGTACGTCGACGAGGGCGCGACCATGAAGCGGTTCCAGCCGCGCGCCCAGGGCCGGGCGTTCCGGATCCGCAAGCGCACCAGCCACATCACCATCGAGGTCGAGAGCGTCCCCACCGCCGGTGGCACTCGTGGCCGCCGGAAGGGAGGGGCAAAGTAAATGGGACAGAAGATCAACCCCCACGGCTTCCGCCTCGGTATCACCACCGACTGGAAGTCCCGTTGGTACGCAGACAAGCAGTACGCGGACTACGTCAAGGAAGACGTCGCCATCCGCAAGCTGCTGAGCACCGGCATGGAGCGGGCCGGTATCTCCAAGGTGGAGATCGAGCGCACCCGTGACCGGGTCCGTGTCGATATCCACACCGCGCGTCCGGGCATCGTCATCGGCCGTCGCGGCGCGGAGGCCGACCGGATCCGCGCCGAGCTGGAGAAGCTCACCAAGAAGCAGGTCCAGCTGAACATCCTCGAGGTCAAGAACCCCGAATCGGATGCGCAGCTGGTCGCCCAGGGTGTGGCCGAGCAGCTCTCCAACCGTGTGGCCTTCCGTCGCGCGATGCGTAAGGCCATCCAGTCGGCCATGCGTTCGCCGAACGTCAAGGGCATCCGCGTGCAGTGCTCGGGCCGCCTCGGTGGCGCCGAGATGTCGCGTTCGGAGTTCTACCGCGAAGGCCGCGTCCCGCTGCACACGCTGCGTGCCGATATCGATTACGGCCTGTACGAGGCCAAGACCACCTTCGGTCGTATCGGTGTCAAGGTCTGGATCTACAAGGGCGATATCGTCGGCGGCAAGCGTGAGCTGTCCGCCCCGAGCGCGCCGGCCGGGGATCGCCCGCGCCGCGAGCGCCCGAACCGCCCGCGTCGTTCCGGTTCCTCCGGCACCACTGCGACCAGCACCGAGGCCGGGCGCGCCGCTACCGCGGTGGCCGAGCCCCCGGCAGAAAAGCAGGAGGGCTGACCAATGCTGATGCCCCGCAAGGTCAAGTTCCGCAAGCAGCATCACCCCGGTCGTTCCGGTATGGCCAAGGGCGGCACCTCGGTGACGTTCGGTGAGTTCGGTATCCAGGCGCTGGAGCCGGCGTACGTGACCAACCGGCAGATCGAGTCGGCGCGTATCGCGATGACCCGCCACATCAAGCGTGGCGGCAAGATCTGGATCAACATCTACCCGGATCGCCCGCTCACCAAGAAGCCGGCCGAAACCCGTATGGGTTCCGGTAAGGGTTCGCCGGAGTGGTGGGTCGCGAACGTCAAGCCGGGCCGCGTGATGTTCGAGATGAGTTTTCCGAACGAGGAGATCGCTCGCGAGGCGCTGCGCCGCGCGATGCACAAGCTCCCGATGAAGTGCAGGATCGTGACGAGGGAGGAGCAGTTCTGATGGCAACCGGTACCCCTGCCGCAGAGCTCCGCGAGCTGAGCGAAGACGAGCTCGTCTCCCGCTTGCGCGAATCGAAGGAAGAGCTGTTCAACCTGCGCTTCCAGATGGCGACCGGTCAGCTGACCAACAATCGCCGGCTGCGTGTGGTGCGTCACGAGATCGCGCGTATCTACACGGTCATGCGTGAGCGCGAGCTCGGTTTGGCCACCGGACCCGCTGACAAGGGAGATGCGGCATGAGTGACGAGCAGAAAGTGGAGGAGCGTGGCCGCCGCAAGGTGCGGACCGGCTACGTCGTCTCCGACAAGATGAACAAGACGATCGTCGTCGAGTTGGAAGATCGTCATCGGCACGCCCTCTACGGCAAGATCATCCGCACCACCTCCAAGGTGAAGGCGCATGACGAGAACGAGACCGCCGGTGTCGGCGATCGCGTGCAGCTGATGGAGACCCGGCCCACGTCGGCAACCAAGCGGTGGCGGCTGGTCGAGGTCCTGGAGAGGGCCAAGTAAGGTCGCGCTCCGGCTGCGAAGGTCGTGCACGTAAGGCCCGCTTCCCGTTCCGGGAGGCGGGCCTTCGTTGTCCGCCAGTGGGAATCCGATTGCGTCGGTTGACGTGCCAGATGGTCCCGACTGCTGTCCAAGCGATGAGAGTGAGACGCGAGAGTAGTCTTCGGTTGTGCCGACGACTGCTGGTGACCCCCGGCTCGGGGAGGTGATCAAGGCGTACATGGAGGCCCGTGGGATCACGACGCACGATGCGATGGCCCGGGTTCTCGGCGTCGAGCGTAGCCTGGTGTCGAAATACGTCAACGGTTCGAGGTCGTGCCGCGACGTCACGCAGCTGAGGCACTACGCGGCGGCCATGGAGCTTTCGCCCGAAGTCTTCGGCCTGCTCGATCGTATCGAGGACGACATCCACTGGGATGACGGTGTGGCGGAATGGAAGCTGGTGCGGCGATCCTTGAATCGCAACCGTCATGCCCTCACGTCGGTTGCTGCCCGGTTCTACTGGGAGCCGAGCCGCATCGAGGGCACGACCTGCTTGACCAAACCCGGCTGGATTGCCCCGACACCCGTTGACCTAGATCGAATACAGCTGGAACTCGTGCACGAGGCCGAGGAACCTCTTCTAGATGGGAGCGAGGCCGAGACCGCGTTCATGCGCCCGCTGAGACCGGATGGCGCTCGGTTCGACCGCTACAGCCAGGCTGTCCGATCGCTTGCACAACCGGGCCTCTTCGAGAATCGCACCTCGTATCGCCTGCTCGAAGCAGCATTCGATGATGCCGGAGGAGTCATGAGGTTCGGGCTCACCACATACTTCGACATGATCGACGTATGCGAGGCCCTTGCACATGAGACCGCCGCCGCGTGGATGGCCCGTGAGCGCGGCGAGAGAATCGAACTCGACGATCTCCGGTTCCGGCGACAGGTCGGCGATCTATTCGACACCGGCCGTCGTGCCGTTCTTCCCAGCATCAACACATTGACAATCCGGCGCGGGGTCGAAGGCGACACATTCTTCCTGCATCGGAGAGGGTCTTCGTCGGTGACGCTTGCTCCTGGGCTCACGCACATCGTTCCGGCAGGAGTATTTCAGCCGGCCGCAATCGGTCCTTGGAATGTTCATCGAGACTTTGATCTGTGGCGCAATATCATCCGTGAGTTCTTCGAGGAGTTGCTGAATGCACCTGAGCACGACGGAAGTCGGGGCAGTTCCGTCGATTACGGCTCGGAACCGTACCGAATGCTCTCGGATGCTCGGCGAGAAGGGAGCGTCAAGGCATGGTGCTTCGGACTCGGGATGGACCCGTTGGCGCCTGCCGGGGAAATCTTGACCGTTATCGTTTTCGCGGCGGAAGTATTCGATCGAGCCTTCGCGGGCCTCGTTCCTCGCAATGCGGAGGGCGAGCTTTACGTGTCAGACGACGGGACAGTCGGAATGAGCTGGACCGCCGCGAATGTCCGCAGGGTTCTCAACCACGAACCGCTGGCCGCGGCGGCCGCCGCCTGCATTGCGCTCACCTGGCGGTATCGTCACCTGCTGCTGCCTTGATCGCAGGAGGAGAGCATGCGGATTCTGGTGACCGGAGCGAACGGCTATCTCGGTCGAGCGGTCGTCACAGCTTTGAAGAGGGCAGGACACGACCCGCTGGCGATGATCCGGACCGAGACATCAGTGCGTGAGGTGCCCGTCCGAATTTCCGATCTGCTCGATGGCGCAGGGCTGAGGAAGGCGC
>NZ_JBSFRU010000400.1:0-5194 GCF_053589395.1 Nocardia sp. NPDC003345 | reverse complement strand
GGTCCACCTGGTCGTCGTCGCCGCGCAGGGTGATCGGATCACCCAGACCCAGCTCCCGGGCCGGGAATTCGGTGGTCCCGCCCGGTGCGGAGGTTTCCGGTGGTTGTGCGGGGGCGGCGCCGCCGGTGAGTGCGACCAGGGCGAGGACTACCCAGCAGGTGCACAACGTCCGTACCGCGATCCGCATGGCCAACGACCCCTCAGTTATCGGGCGGCGACGCCGGGAGACCCCGGTAACGCCAGTACGCACGGCATCTCTATCCACCCGAATGGTAACCGCAACGACGATGGCTATCGGTCAGCTACGAGTCGGCGCGGTGTCGCGTGCGGTGGCCGCGCTCAGTCGCGGGACGCCACCGGGACCGGTTCGGCCGGTCTCCAGCGCTGATCGATCACCAGACCGAGCATCCCGCCGGCGATACAGGCGATCGACACCGCCACCATGGCCGGGTGGGTGCCGCCGGTCAGCGCGTCGGCCAGGACCACGGTCGCGGCGGTGCCCGGCAGGATGCCCACCACGGTGGCGCCGAGATAGGGCCAGAACCGGATCGAGGACAGTGCGCACGAATAGTTCACCACCGAGAACGGCGCGAAGGCGATCAGTCGCAGTGCCCCCACTGCCAGCCAGCCGCGGCGGCGCAGGCGTTCGTCGACGATGCGGACGGTCGGATGGGCCAGGTAGGGCGCGACCCTCTCCCGCCCCGCGGCGCGAACCAGGAGAAACGCCGCCGCCGCGCTGAGTGTCGAGGCGGTGACGGCGACCGCCAGGCCCACCACGGGACCGAACAGCAGGCCCGAGGCGACGGTGAAGACGGTCCGGGGGACGGGTGCGACGGTGATCAGGGTGTGCGCCAGGAAGAACAAGGCCGGGAAGTACGGGCCGGCTCCATCGGCCCACTCCTGGATCAGGCGTGGGCTGGGCAGCGGGGTCAGCAGTGCCGCCGCGCAGACGACGGCCACGCAGCACAGTACGAGGATCAGCCGCCGGTCGCGGAGCATGCGGGACACCGGGAGAGGGTATCGGTCGCCGCCCCGGAGCCTCCGGTCGGTGCTGGACCGGCGGGGTGGTTCGCGGTGGCCCGGATGCCGGCGCCGGGTGCTGCTGCGCGCCGGTGTATTCCCGGCAGGGGTGTCGGATTGTCCACAGTGCGTGCGGAATTCGCGCTCACCGCGGCGAGGTTGTTCGCGGTGACCGGTATGCGCTGGGCGGACCGGACAGCAGACGGGACTCGCGATGCGCATGTGGAACAGGTGGCCCCGTCCGGGCGCACCGGGAATCGACGCGAGGCGGGCGGCCCGCCGGATCGTGGCGGCGGTGCTCGCCGCCGTCGCCCTTTTCGCCGCCGGGTGCTCGGCGGGGCCCGGAGCCGAGGAGGAGTTGCAGTGGTCCGACAGCTGGGTCACCGCGCAGCAGGCGCCGGTCGGGATCTGGGAGCCGAACTGGTCCGAGGACGGTTTCGCCGATCACACGGTCCGGCAGATCATCCGCCCGACCATAGCCGGAGACGAGGTGCGGCTGGTGCTGTCGAACCTCTTCGGCGACCGGCCCCTGCGAATCTCGGCGGCCACCGTCGCCGAGCCCGGAGTGGGCGCCGCGCTGCGACCCGGCACTGTTCGGCCGCTGATGTTCGGCGGCTCTCCGTCGACGGAGATCCCGGCCGGAACCGAGACGACGACCGACCCGGTGGACTTCCCGATCGCCGCCTTGCGGCCGGTCGCGGTGACCCTGTACCTGGCCGGCCCCACCGGCCCGGCGACATTCCATCAGCTCGCCAACGCCACCAGCTACCGCGCCCGCGGCGATCACGCGGCCGATCCGGCGGCGACGGCTTTCGCTGAGACCAGCAGGTCCTGGTACTACCTCGCCGATCTGGAGGTCGCGGCGGCACCGGAAGAGAAAGGTGTGGTGACGTTCGGCGATTCGATCACCGACGGTGCGCAGGCCGGCGCGGATGCCGACAACAGGTACCCGGACGCGCTGGCCGACCGGCTGGCCGCCGCCGGCAGTGGGCGGGCGGTACTGAACGCCGGTATCGGCGGCAACCGGGTGCTCATCGATTCGGCCTACACGGGTGAGAGTGCGCTGACCCGCTTCCGGCGCGATGTGCTCGATCGTGACAACGCGGGCACCGTCATCCTGCTGGAGGGCATCAACGATATCGGCGTCAGCGAACTCGACGAGCCCTGGGCGAAACCCAATCCGGAAGTCGATGCCGAACAGCTCGTCGCCGGATACCGGACGCTGATCGAACTGGCCCGCGCCGATGGTCTGCGGGTTGTGGGCGCCACCCTGACCCCGTTCGAGGGCGCGCCGTATTTCACCGCTCGCGGTGAAGCGGTGCGCGATGCCGTGAACGCCTGGATTCGGACGTCGGGGGAATTCGACGCGGTCGTCGACTTCGACCGGGCGCTGGCCGATCCGGCCGATCCGGACGCGCTGGCTCCCGAGTTCGACAGCGGCGATCATCTGCATCCGAGTCCGGCCGGCTACGCCGCCATGGCCGGGGCGGTGGATCCGGCGGAACTGTGACGGCCGACGGCCGGATTTCCGGTCGCGCCGCCGGGTCGCGGTAGCGCAGGTTACTCGCGGGTAACGGTGGTCACGGGCAGTTGCGTTCCGGCATCCCGCTAGCATCGGAGGGGCGGGCTGAATGCCCGTTAACCAAAGTATTCGCTGAGCTGGGCGGATGCCAATGTACTCGCGTGCGCAGGTGGTGCGCCTGTACTGGAACGAACTAGAGGGAACAGGGTATGCCGATTGCTGCAGAGCCCGCGGCCGGAGCCGATCCGTCCTCGTCCGCGGTGCCCGAATATCCCGCCTGGCGCAAAGGTGTGGCGGGAGTGTTGGCCAAGGCCCGCAAGGTCGACGCGGCCGAACTCGGTGCAGAACCCGAAAAGCTGCTGAATCAGTCCACCTACGACGGACTGGAAATCGCGCCGCTCTATACGCGCCGTGACGAACTGCCCGAGCAGCCACTGCCCGGCGCCTATCCGTTCGTCCGCGGCGGCGACGCCACCCGCGACGTCCATCGTGGCTGGTACGTGAGTGCCCGGATCGGGGCCACCGAACCCGCCGCCGCGAACCGGGAGATCCTGAGTGGGCTGGAGAACGGGCTGAGCGCGGTCGAACTGGTGATCGGCCGCGACGGGCTGCCGGTCGAGGGTTTGGCGACCGCGCTCGACGGTGTGCTCTTCGAACTCGCGCCGCTGAGCCTGCGGGCCGGTACCGCGACCGCCGAGGCCGCCGAGGCCGTGCTCGCCGTACTCGACGGGTACCGCGTGCCCGGCGACGGCGAGATCAAGGTCGCCTTCGGCGCCGCGCCGCTCACGTCGGCCTTCGCCGGAACCGAGGATCTCAGGACAGAGGACACCGTCGCCCTGGCCGCGCGGCTCACCCCGCGGGCCGAGACGTTGCGCGCGATCACCGTGGACGGCACCGTCTTCCATGACGCGGGTGCCTCGGACGCGCAGGAGGTGGGCGCGGCGGTGGCCGCCGGGCTCGAGTACCTGCGCCTGCTGTCCGCGCGGCTTCCGGTGCCCGAAGCTCTGCGGCAGCTGGAGTTCCGCTTCGCCGCCACCGACGACCAGTTCGCGACGCTGGCCAAATTCCGGGCCGCGCGCCGGCTGTGGGCTCGGGTGGCGCATGCACTCGGCGCCCCGTCCGAAGGCGCCGCACCGCAGCACGCGGTGACCTCCGCGGCCATGATGAGCCGCCGCGATCCGTGGGTTAACCTGCTGCGAACCACGCTGGCGGCCTTCGGTGCCGGAGTGGGCGGCGCCGATACCGTCACCGTGCTCCCGTTCGATTCCGCGCTGCCGGCCGGCGAACTCGGCGTCTCCGCCGCGTTCGCGCAGCGGATGGCCCGTAACACCCAGTTGCTGCTGCTGGAGGAATCCCATCTCGGCCATGTGCAGGATCCCGGCGCGGGTTCCTGGTACGTGGAGCGCTTCACCGACGACCTCGCCACCACCGCCTGGGCGTTCATGCAGGAGATCGAGGCCGCCGGCGGATACAGCGCGGCACTGGACTCCGGCCTGATCGCCTCGGCGATCGAGGCGACCCACACCCGCCGGGAAGCCGATATCGCCCACCGGCGCACCGCGGTCACCGGCGTCAACGAATTCCCGAATCTGGCGGAATCGCCGCTGTCGGAGGCCGCCCGGGCAGCCGGGCCCGGACAGCGCTACGGCGCGGCGTTCGAAGGCCTGCGCGACCGCTCGGACGCGTATCTCGCGGCACACGGTGCGCGGCCGCAGGCACTGCTGGTGCCACTGGGCAGCGTCGCCGAGCACAATGTCCGTGTCACCTTCATCGCCAACCTGCTCGCCTCCGGCGGTATCGAATCGGTCGATCCGGGCCCGCTCGCGGGTGACGAGATCGCCGCGGCGGCCGAGGAATCCGGCGCCGCCATCGCCGTGCTGTGCGGTACCGACGCCCGGTACGGCACCGACGCGGCCGGGGCCGTGGAACAACTGCGGGGCGCGGGTGTGGAAACCGTCCTGCTGGCCGGCCCCGCGAAGGTGCTGACCGGTATCGACGAGGCGCGGCGTCCCGACGGGGTCTTGGCGGCCCGGATCGACGCGGTCGCTGCCCTGACCGCCCTGCTGGAGAAGGTGGGAGCCTGATGACGACACAGCGAATCGAGCAGGAGATCGGCAGTTTCGCCGATATACCGCTCACCGAACCGGGGCTCACCCCCGAACCGGCCGGTGATTCCGCGCGCGAGGCCTATGTGCGGGCGTCCGCGGCGGCGAACAACTACACCCCCGACCAGCTCGTGTGGTCGACGCCCGAGGGAATCGACGTCCCGCCGGTGTTCACGAAGTCCGATCGGGATGCCGTGAGCGAGGCCGGGTTCCCGCTCGACAGCGTGCCCGGTGTCGCACCGTTCGTGCGCGGCCCGTATCCGACGATGTATGTGAACCAGCCGTGGACCATCCGCCAGTACGCGGGTTTCTCCACCGCCGCCGATTCCAACGCCTTCTACCGGCGTAATCTGCAGGCGGGCCAGAAGGGCCTGTCGGTGGCCTTCGACCTCGCCACCCACCGGGGCTACGACTCCGATCACCCCCGGGTGCAGGGCGATGTCGGGATGGCGGGTGTGGCCATCGATTCCATCCTGGATATGCGCCAGCTCTTCGATCAGATCCCGCTGGATCAGGTCAGCGTCTCGATGACCATGAACGGCGCGGT
>NZ_JBSFRU010000399.1:0-5208 GCF_053589395.1 Nocardia sp. NPDC003345 | reverse complement strand
CCGGGCCCGACCAGTAGGCGGCCATACCGTCTATCTCGGTATCCATCCGGATGAACCCGTTACCGAGTGTGCTGGCAACCTCTGACAGAAAGGTTCCCGCATCGGCTATCGATCTCGAATCTACGGAAATCGGAGCAGGTTCAGGCATGTATCCCCCGTTGTCGTCGTGTCATATCGCCACCGATCTTCACAAATAGACCGACGCGCCGCGAGCCGGGTCGGTTCCGCACATCCCACGAATACGAGAACGGCCCGCACCGTATGGGTGCGGGCCGAAGCATCGGACCGGCTGAAGACAGGCCGTCGTGCCGAGTCTTGTCCCGGAGCCGCGGAGCCGCTGGACCTTTCCGGCTCGGATTCCGCGGTCGCCTACCGGGTCGCGTCGGCGAGGATGATCTCGGCGGCCTTCTCGCCGATCATGAAGCACGGGGCGTTGGTGTTGCCGCCGGTGATGCTCGGCATGATCGAGGCGTCGACGACGCGCAGACCCTCGATACCGCGCACTTTGAGCCGGGGGTCGACGACGGCACGGTCGTCCACGCCCATCCGGCAGGTGCCGACGCCGTGGTAGACCGAGGTCGACCGCTGTTTGAGCGCGGTCCGGAGTTCTTCGCCGTTCGGGACGGAGGTGCCGGGATGGATCTCGGTCTTCACGCCGCCCCCGAAGACCGGCGACGCCATGATTTCGCGGATCATCTCGGTGCCCTGCGCGAGCACCTCGACATCGTGCGGGTCGGTGAAGTATTGGTAGTCGATCAGCGGCGCGGCCGCCGGGTCGGCCGAGGCGAGCCGGATGGTGCCGCGGCTGCGGGGGTAGATCAGCGTCGAGAAGACCGTCAGGCCCGGCCGCGGGTCGGGCATATGCCGGACCGGCTCGTCCTGGTTGGGGCTCGGGTAGGTCCACGGCAGGGCGTGCAGCTGGATGTCCGGGACGTCGGTGGCCATGCTGCTGCGCACGAAACCGACCGATTCGAAGACCGAATTGTTCAGGAACGAATCGCCGCGGAAGACGTCGCGGGCGACGCCCTTGGCGAAGGTCCACGGGTTGCCGCGGTAGGCGATGGAGGGGACGTGGAACGAGAGCGGATGGAAGAGGTGATCGTGCAGGTTGTCGCCGACCGGCAGGTCCGCGATGGTCTCGATGCCGAGGGCGGCGAGATGCTCGGCGGGGCCGATACCGGAGAGCATCAGCAGCTGCGGGCTGTTGATGAAGCCGGCGGAGAGGATGACCTCCTTACCGGCGGAGATGACGCGCGGGGCGCCCTTGCCCTTGTCGCGCACCTCGACGCCCGTGGCGCGGCCGTTCTCGACGATCACCTTGGTGACGTGTACCTCGGTCTGGAAATCCAGGGTGGGCGGGGCGAGGTGGTGCACGTAGCCGCGGGTGGAGGAGTAGCGCAGACCGTCGGCGGCGTTCTGCTGCATCCGGGCGATGCCCTCCTGCTCGGCGGCGTTGTAGTCGTCGAGGATCTTGACGCCGAGGGTATCGGCGGTGGCCTGGATGAACTGCAGGGTCGCTTCCTGCGGGGTCTTGTTGCGGGTGATCTTGATCGGACCGCCGGCGCCGCGGAACTCGTTCGCGCCGTCCTCGAAGTCCTCGTAGCGCTTGTAGGCCTCGTTGACCTCGTCGGCCGACCAGCCGGTATTGCCCTCGGCGGCCCAGGAGTCGTAGTTGGCGCGGTTACCGCGGACGTAGACCATGCCGTTGACCGAGGAGGAACCGCCGCCGACCTTGCCGCGCGGCGCGGGCATCCGGCGCCCGTCCAGACCCGGCTGCGGCACCGACCGGTAGCCCCAGTCGAAGAACTTCTCGAGCTTGGGCTCGGAGTGCATGGGGCCGATCATGCCGGGCTTCTTGGTGAAGTAGCCGTGGAAACCCTTGTCGTCGGACTTGCCGGCCTCGAGCAGGATCACGCTCGCGCCGGACTGGGCGAGCCGGCCCGCGACGATCGCGCCGGAGCTGCCGGATCCGACGACCACGTAGTCGGCTTCGTTGCTGGGCGCGCGCTTGGCCATGGTGCTCAATCCTTCGCTCGGAGATCGGCCGGGCGTCGACGACCGGCTGCGCACAACTGTAACGCGTTCTAGTTTCTTCGCAAAAGGCTCTCCGCCGAGTTCGGGATCTCCGCTGGCGAGGTGCGGTCACCGGCCCGGGTTCGTGGTGCAGAATCGACCCGGTCGTACCTGGTCGGCCGGACCCGGCGGGCCGCTCTCGGCAATGGAGGAGGCCGATGGACTCCGGCTCGCACTCGATGCTGCACCGTCCGCTGTTCGCGCGCGGAAAGCCGCTGGACAGCGGGAACGTGGCGAGCCGGATCAGCGCCTACATCTACGGCAATGTCCTGGTGCTCACGGCGCTGGTGCCGGTGGTGACCAGTGCGCGGCACGTCGGGATTCTGGTGGTGCTGGGAACGGCGGCTTCGACGTTCGTGGCGCACAGTTTCGCCGAGGCGGTGGGCGACAGTGTGCGGGAGCACCGGACTCTCACGACGGCGGACAGGTGGCGGGAGCTGCGCAATTCCGTGCCGATCCTCAGTTCGGCGGTGCTGCCGTGCGTGATACTGGCGACCGCCCTGCCGGGCTGGCTGGAGCCGCGGACCGCGCAGGTTTTCGCGGAGGTGGCGGTGCTGGCCCGGATCGGCGGGATCGTATTCGTTATCCGGCGCCTGAAGGGCGAGCCGCCGAACCGGTGGTCGGTGCTGTCGGCGGTGCTGCTCACGGTGGTCGCGACGGTGGTGGTGGTCGTGAAGGTCGCGCTCACGCACTGAACGCGTCGCTGTGCCGAGGCATGCGCGTGTGGTGTCGGGGGAGTCACCGCGCCTCGAAGACGACCATCCCGGCGATCCGGTTGCCGAGGCGCGCGAGCCGGGGCGTGTTCGCGGCGGCCGCGCGGGGTGGCACGATCCGCGGGTCGCGCACGGTGACGGCTTTACCGCGGTAATGGATGCGGGCCCCACCGGCGGCGACGATATTCCTGGCCCAGTCGGTCTCACCGTGGAGCAGCACGACGGCCATCACATCGCCGCGGCGGAAGAGACTGACCGGAGTGCGGTAGGAGTTCCCGGATCTGCGGCCGATGTGTTCGACCACGGCGAAACCCGGGAGCGAGGGGGCCAGCCGTCGCATCAGCGGGTTGAGGTATCGGTCGCCGAGCCGGTCGGCCCATTTCGGAAAGTAGTGCGGCAGTGGGCCTTCGGTGCTCGTCATATCGATGAGCCTAGAAGCGGGCGGTCGCCGGGGCATCCGTCCGTGGGCGGAAATCTACTGCGCCGCCGCGAGTGCGAGGATGCTCGGAAATCACTATCGGACAGCGTATTCTCTGTGCCGGGCAACCGTCGCCGAGCGGCTGTTTCGCCAGTAGTCTGCACGAATGTCGAAGCTGACGGTGACCCGCCGGAGGGCGCTGGCGCTCGCGGCCGGGGCGGGGGTGATGGCAGCGGGGATGGGCCGTTCCGCGACCGCCCGCGCCGAGGAACCGGTGGTGAACACCCGCTATCGCGGATACTCGGAGCAGGACCGGGTCCGGCCGTACGCGTCGTTCATGGCAGAGCGCACCGCCGACCCGCAGCCCGCGGTCACCGAGGCGCATGCGGGCCCGCCGGTGCCGCCCGAGCGGATTCCGCCGTTCGAAAGCCTCACCGGCGAACTCGCCCCCGGCGGTTACGCGCCGATCGAAACCGGATACGGGCGGATGGCGTCGGGAGCGGTCTGGGTGGCCGTCCGTACCGAGATGCCGGGCGTCACGGCGGCCATGTGGGACTGGTGGTTCGGCTGGCATCTGACCGAATCGGCCCGCTACAAGCTGTGGCATCCGGACGCGCATATGTTCGCCGAGGTGGCGGCGGACCGGAACGACCGGGCCGGAACCGATCGGGAACGCTATATCGGCACCGTGTCCTACGTGGACGAATACGTCGGCCCGAAACTGCAGCAGCTGGCCATCGCCTTCCACGACCCGGTGGGTTACGGGTTCACCGTCCCGGACGGGCACACCGTGATCCTCGGGCGGGTCGGCAGCAGTGTGGCGCCCGTGGACCTCGGGTGGCTGGCGCATCAGGTCCGGCCGATCCCGGGCGGTTGCGAGATGCGCAGCCGCTTCTACCTGGGGCTGTACGGACTCCACGGTATCGACGCGCCACATACCGCGCGGGCGGTCCAGCGTGGCGCCGCGGTCGATCCGGGCGATCTGCTTCCCGGCCTCGATCTCGCCCGCGATCTGTTGCTGCACTGCGGGCAGGAGATGAACCATCTGGCCGGCTTCCTGCCGGAGCTGTATCAGCGGTTCGCCACCTGAGCGCCGGCCGTTTCGGCCACCTCCACCACCAGATCACGCACCGCGTGCAGGGCGGGGTTGTCATCGTCGGCGCGCCACGCGGCGACCAGTTCGACCGGTTCGCCGCGGATACCCTCCACCGGCCGCAGCACCACCCCGTCCAGGCCGAACGCTTCGGCGGCGCGCGGGACCAGTGCGAGCCCGAGACCCGCGCGGACCAGGGCCAGGATCGTATGCACCTGACTCAGATGCTGCACGTATCGCGGCGCGATCCCGGCGCCGCGGAATACGCCCACCAGCACCTCGTAGAAGTAGCGGGCCTCCGAAGGTGAGTACATGACGAACGGTTCGTCGTCGAAATCTCGCACGTGGGGTATCGCCTCCCGGCTCGCCAGTGGGTGCGCGGCGGGAACGGCGGCCAGCAGGGGTTCGCGGTGCAGGGGGTGGTGGGCGAGTTCGCTACCGCGCACCGGCGGGCGCACCAGGACCAGGTCGAGTTCGCCCGCGCGTAGCTCCTCGAGCTGGGTGCCCGACACCCTTTCGCGGAGCACCAGGTCGACGCCGGGGAGCCGGGTGCGGGCGGCGGCCACGAAGGCGTCCAGGATCGAATGCGCCGAGGACGCGGTGAAACCCATTGCCACCGTGCCGATTTCACCGGCCGGAACCCGCCGCACCGTGAGCGCGGCCTGTTCGGAGAGTCCCAGGATCCGCCGGGCATCACCGAGAAAGGCCTGACCGGCGGTGGTGAGGCGGACCGCGCGACCGGTGCGGTCGAACAACTCGACCCGCAGTTCGCGCTCGAGTAGCTGGATCCGCCGCGACAGCGGCGGCTGGCTGATCGAGAGGCGTTCCGCGGCGCGCCCGTAGTGCAGGGTCTCGGCGACGGCGACGAAGCTCTCCAGCTGGTTCAAGGTAAACACCGATTCATAATAGGT
>NZ_JBSFRU010000398.1:0-5279 GCF_053589395.1 Nocardia sp. NPDC003345 | reverse complement strand
ACTCACCCATCGCGCCACCGGCGCCACCGACCGACTCACCGATGGTCTGCCGGTCGACGATCTCGCATTCACGCAGCAGTTTGTCGAAGTTCACGTCTACGGGGTCCGACCCACCCACCGGTACCGCCGCCCCGTCGACAGTACTGCCACAGCCGGCCGCGGCCAGTACCAGCAGACAGCCGAGAAGTATCGCACGCAGACGCGCCGGGCCGCGCATATCGCGGATCATCCCAGCCGCTGCACAGTCAACTCGGCCAGCGCGCGGGGATCCTGGCAGGGATCTACGCTCGTCCCGGCCTGGTGCGACCATTCGAAGAAATCGTCGCCCAGTTGTACCGCGAGATCGCAAATGGTCCCCCAGCGTCCTTGGAATCCCGGATGACCGGAAACCTCGATCGACTCCGGGGCGCGGCCCGCCGTCGAAACCCAGGCCCGCTCGCGTTCGATCGGACTGCCGCGATAGCTGGCGAAGGTGAGGCTTCCACTGCCTTCCCAGCGACATCCGGTGGAGTTCTTGTAACTCAGCCATACGGCACCGCCGAGGATCTCGGCTACTTCGGCATCGGACACATGGCCGCATTCGCCGACGAAGGGACCGAGTTCGGCAACCTTGGGCGGCGCTCCCTTGGGCGAGTCGGATTCGCTCGGCTCAGCGGAGGAGCAGCCCATCAGTGTGGTCGACACGAGGAGGGCTGCACCGAGGGCCCATTTCGTCGTCCGCATACCGAAACTGTACCGACAAGTCCACAGCCCGGCACCAGCACGGCGTCACCGGGCGTACCCCCGCCGCGCGCGCCGGCATTCCCGTTCGGCGGCGTCGACGGGGCCGACGCATTCGGGCGACTCCCCGCTACCGAGCCACCCGGATACCATTGAGGTAATCTATTTCCAGACGCCTACTGTGGCGCATTATTCATTTCGGGGAGGGTATCGGATGTTCAAACCGTCACGTTTGTGGATCGTCGGGCCGGCTTGTGTGGCGCTGATTACCGCGATCGGTATTTCTGCGGCCGGATATACGACTGCCGCATTCGTTATCGGGGCAGTTGCGCTCATCGCGGTAGCAGTGAGCGGAATGATTGTGAACCGCACCCGTCGGCATAGTTTCGAGCACCGCTACGGGTCGCTGGAGCAGTTCCGGGACGGAATCGACCGGTCCGGTTTACGCGCCCTCCGGGATTCGGACGGTGAAGCCGCGGCAATACGAGCCCTGAGGCGCGACCATCCGGAACTTTCGCTGTCGCAGTCGGCGGAGGTAGTACGCGGTCTGTGAGCCGAAGGCCCGGGTCGCGAACGCCGAACGCCACTGCCGAAGCTGAATCGGCCGAACCGCTTGCGTCCCTGACCGCAGCGTCCACAATGACTCGAGCCGGCATCGGGCGGGGAGGAAATCCTCACCCGGCCGATGCCGGCTCGAATCGGTGAACGATCCGTTCCGGCGTCACGCAGCGACGCCGGAACGGGCGCGCTCAGGTGCAGTTCGAGGCGATCATGTTCAGCCCGAGCACCTCACCGAAAGTCGCCACCAGCAGCTCCATACGCTCTTCCGTATTCCCTGCCTGCACGATCAACCGCGCGCCCTTGGCGACACCGCCGAGCTTGGCGAGTTTGCTCACCAAGGCGACGTTTCCGGCGACGAAGCCACCGAGCGCGGCCGCGCATTTGGTGGCCTTCCACGCGGTTCCCCAGCCGCTCAAGCCGTCCCAGCTGGCCATGATGGTCTGCTGAGAGCCCGGATCGTGCGGATACAGCGCTTGCAGCACCTGGGCGCGGCTCGCCCCCTGCGGCAGCTGCGCCAGACGATCCTCGGCGCCACCGGCGATCGCCGGCGCGGGCGGCACACCTACCCGCAGTACCGGGCCGCTGAGCGGCCCGCTCGGTGCCGCCTGTGCGGTCGCGGCGGTAGCCACGCCGATCAACGATGCGGCGCACGCCGCGGCCAGACCGATGGCGACGGACCGATTGAAACTCTTCACTGTGCATCTCCCATTTGTTTCATCGATTTATATCGGACATTCCACGGATACTGTGATTACTCACGACTCACCCGCATTCGGATGCGCTGAATTGTCCAGCACGCCCGAAGCAGGCAGGCGCGACTCATCTCAATAGACTGCCGGAGATCGAGATCAAGACCGGATGAATATACCGGCGTATGCGAATCGGATTCGCCTCATGACGTCGGCTCCTTGAAGGAACGCGACACCATTAGATCCGACTCGGAATCGGAAACCGCCGGTTCTACCGGCCGTACAATTCAGCCACCACTGGAGCGTGAATATCACGGACCAGCGATTGTTCTGCGGTTGAATATCTCCGATACACGGGATTCCCCCTGACTCGCAGCGACACGAATGTCCTACTCTTTTGCTGACGCCCCCACTCGGCGGGTGCGTTCGGCCCGAACTGTTCCGACACATACTTAGACGGGCGCCCTCGGCAAACGGTTCCACAAGTTCCGAGATTTTTTTCGATCACCGCCGAAATGCGTCGACCAGCGCATATCGCATGGTTCGAGCGAGCCCGGCGCCGCTCGACCCGGGCCGTGGGCACGGCAGAACGTGCCAACCGGTGCCACCCGCCGACTCCGGTGGTCTTCCCTTACCCCGAAGAACCACCGGACGGCTCACACCGGTCGCCCCGGCCGATCCACCCGCAGCGGTTTCCGCGCCGAGCAGAGGCGCGTGTGTGGAGAGGTGGTCACGGCCGCAGCTCACCCCGCGGCCCGTGCCGGTACCCCCTGGACAGCCGGTCAGCGAACAGTGACCACCACCTTGCCGGTGGCAGCGCGATTCTCCAGCGAAGCGACGGCCTGCGCGGCCTGCTCCAGCGGAAAGAGCACCGCCTGCGGCGCGGCAATCCGGCCGGAGGCGAACAGCGGTTCCACCTCTGCCCACTGTTCGAGGAGATAACCCGGATGCGACAGCACCCACTCGCCCCAGCCCGCACCGACCACCTCGACGTTCTTCAACAACAGCCGGTTCACCTTCACGGTCGGGATATCACCACCGGTGAAACCGACCACCAGCAGGCGCCCGCCCCGGGCCAGGGACCGAATGCTGTCGGTGAAGCGGTCGCCGCCGACGGGATCCAGCACGATATCCACACCGCGGTTGTCGGTGAGCTCCTTGACCCGGTCGAGCCAGCCGTCGGTCAGCACCACATCGGTGGCGCCGTGCGCGCGGGCGATCTCGGCCTTCTCCTCGGTGCTCACCACCGCGATCACCCGGCCCGCCCCGAGCGCGCCGGCCAGCCGCAGCGTGGAGGTTCCGATCCCGCCGGCCGCGCCGTGCACCAGCACGGTTTCCCCCTCCGCGAGGCGGCCGCGGTTGCGCAGGCAGAAGTGCACGGTGAGATCGTTGAACAGGATCCCGGCACCGGCCTCGAACGAGATGTTGTCCGGAAGCCGGAAAACCATTTCCGCGGTGGTCGTGGCGACCTCCGCCATCGCGTTGCCGAGCATGGTCAGGGCGCAGACCCGGTCACCGGGTTTCACATGCGAGCCCTCGGGGGCTTCCCGGACGACCCCGGCGACCTCACCACCGACCACGAACGGCATCGGCGGTTTCATCTGATAGAGGCCACGGGTCATCAGCACGTCGGGGAAAGCGACTCCGGCGGCGTGGACGTCGATCACCACACCACCCGGCAGCGGCTTCGGCTCCGGGATATCGACGATCTCGATCGCTTCCGGACCCTCGAGTTTGCTGACCTGAGCTGCGCGCATGTGACGACCTCTCTGTTCCGCACCGGCGTGTATAGAGACGCACCGAGTGATATGTACCAATCAAGTGGTTCCCCACAACCTATCGGGGCCCGACAGCGGAAGTCCATCCCCGGCGGGTACCGGAAAGCCCCGTACCGCACCGCGCGGACTGCCCGGCGAGCGGTTCGCCCTCTCCATTCTCCAACCCTCGCCACCGCGCACCGGCGCCGGCGCGAGAGCCGCGCGGAGGACCGGCGCTTTGTTACGCTTGGCCGCATCACGACGGGCGGGAAATCCATGGGGGATCGATGAACGAAGGGGAGACGGGCACCACCACCGCGGTGCGGGTGGATCCCGGAACACTCCGCGCTTTCGCCGGCAAGCTGGAAACCGAGGCGGGTGCGATCACCGCCTTGGACAGCACCGATGCGCTGTCCGCCGCCGCGGGCGCGCTACCCGGCACCGGTTTCGGGGTGCCGGCCCAGCGGGCCGCCGATCTCACCGACGCCTGTCTGCGGCGCGCGAGTGACCGGCTCACCACCGTGGCCGCGCTGCTGCGCACGGACGCCGGGACGTACGAGATGAGCGAATCGGATTTCGCCGCCGCTCTCGCCACCGTCGGCCTGGATATCCGGGCATGACCCTGACCATCGGCAATGTCGAACAATGGCGGGCCGATCTACTGACCACCGCGGCGGGCCATGCGAACTCGGTCTCGGTCCGGCTCGATCAGCTCACCGGCACCGCGTCCACCGATACCCGGGCGCTCAACTGGTCGGGCGCCGCCGGAACCGCCGCGAACACCCGGATGGACGCCGAACGCACCCGCTGCGGCGCGGTGAGCGCGGCGCTGCTGAAACTCGATACCGCGCTGCGGGCCGAGGTCACCAACCTGATCGACGCCAAAGACAGGGTCCTGCGGATGCGCGATACCGCGGTGAACACCGCCCAACCACCGCTGCCCGCCTTCCAGGTCGCCGACGACGGCACCGTCAGCGCCGATGCCCGGATCGCCTATCTACGCCGGTCGGCCGGGGAGGGTGCCGATTCCGCCGATCTGCAGCGCACCGAGCTGGGACAGCGCCTGGTCGCCGCCTCCCACCAGTGGCATATCGTGAACGCCCTCGCTTCCGCGCAGGCCGCCGCCGACCGGGCGACGACGCAGGTCCAGCAGGCGGTGACCGAACTCGAGAACGCCTACAACACACTCGGCGATCCCGGCGCGGAGGTTCCGGTCGCCGCGGTCCCCGCCTCCACCGTTCCGGGTCCCACCGGCGAGCCCGCCCCCGCCTCCACCGGCGGTTCGCCCGCCGCGACCGAATCGCCCGGCTCCGCCGCGCCGACCAGTTCGCTGATGGGTGGCGGCAGCCCGGCGGCCACGGCGGATGTTCCCACCACCATGCCCACCGGCGATCAAAAGGAATGGATCCAGGAGGCCATCCGGGTACTGCGTGAGAACGGCTACGATATCGACGATTCCGAGGCGGCGATCATCGCGCTGATGATCGAACGCGAATCCGGCGGCGATCCGAACGCGATCAATCTGTGGGACAGCAACGCGGCGGCCGGAATC
>NZ_JBSFRU010000397.1:0-5313 GCF_053589395.1 Nocardia sp. NPDC003345 | reverse complement strand
CTCCCCGCCGCTCTTCCGATCTGTCTCGAGCGCTGACAGCAGACGCTTCGGGGGCCGAACCCCGCGCGGCGAAGCCGCGCCGAAACAATAGACGCCACCTACCTGCGCCGATTATGGTGTTCCGCAAAGGATGGGCGCACCGCGCCCAGGGCGGCGAGGACAGGGCGAATTCCCTATGGCACAACTCTTCGAAAAGTCGAAGAAGGTGGTCGAGGTTCATCTCGCGAACACCAGTATCCGGGCCATCTCCGGTTCCATGGTCGCCTACGAGGGCGCCGTGCAGTTCAAGTCCGCGGGGTTCGGTGGCGGTGAGGGCGTGCTCGCCGGGATGAAGCGCCGGGCCACCGGCGAGAAGTTGTCGTTGATGGAGTGCGGCGGCAACGGCCGGGTCTTCCTGGCCGTCAACGGCCAGTATGTGTCCGTGGTGAACCTGAACAACGAGACCTTGCAGGTGGAGTCGCAGCAGTTGCTGGCGTTCGCCGGGAATCTGCGTACCGATGTGCGGTTCGCCGGAGTGCGCGGTGCTTCCAGCGGTCAGGGCCTGTTCACCACCACGGTGAGCGGTCAGGGGCAGGTCGCGTTGCTCTCGGCCGGTGGTCCGCTCATCCATCTGGAGGTTTCGCCCCAGTTCCCGCTGGTGGTGGATCCCGATGCGTTCGTAGCCGCACGCGGCAACCTCAATCAGTCGTTCGTCACCGATGTTTCCTGGCGCTCGGTGATGGGGCAGGACGGCGGTGAGGCGTTCTCCTTGCGCTGGGACGGGCAGGGCGTGGTCTCGATCCAACCGGCGGAACGGTAGAACATGTTCGAGAATGTCAATTCCAAGGTCGTCAAGGTAGATGTCGGTGCGGCCGGCGGTGTCGTCGCCCGGACCGGCGCCATGCTGTTCTATACCGGCGATGTGTCGTTCGCGCCGCACGAGATTCCCGGCGGGGCCGGGATGGGCGGTGGCGGCGGGCTGGTGCGAATGGCCGGGCGCATGATGGCGGGTGAGCATCAGCGCACGATGCTCGCGCAGGGCCCGGGGGTGGTGCATTACGGGTTCGCCGGCCTGGAAGTCCATGTGGTGCAGGTGCAGCCGGGCGCGGTGATGCAGGTGGAGGCGTCGCGGCTGCTGGCCTATACGGCCGGCCTGCAGACCTCGGTGGTCTCGGTGATGAGTTCCGGCGGCGGGGGCGGTGGCGGTTTGATGGGCGCGCTCCGTGGTGCCGCGTCGGGCGCCCTCACCGGGCAGGGCATGTTCACCACCCAGTTGTCGGGGCACGGCAGTGCGGTGGTGCTGGCGCACGGCGGCTTCCTGGAATTGCCGGTGGGCGGGCAGTATCCGGTGGTGGTGGACCCGCAGGCGTTCATCGGTTCCTACGGAAATGTGCAGACAGAGTTGAAAACCGCGGTGAGCTGGCGTGACGCGGTGGGCCGCGGCGCCGGTGAAGCCATGCAATTGCAGTGTGCCGGGCAGGGTCTGGTGTACGTGCAGGCGTCGGAGGAGAAACTGTGAGCGAGATTCACGGCCCGATGACCCTCGGGGACAGCGATAACGTCCCCGGCAACAGCTATGCCTTCTGCATCGACCTCACCAAGCCGTGGTTCATGCGTAAGGGCGCGATGATCGCCTATTACGGCCAGATGCGTTTCCAGGCGCTGACGCACGGGTTGCAGGGGCAATTGCTGCATATGGTGTCGCAGCAGTTCTCGGCGCCGCTGTTCACCGGCGACTACGTGGTGGCCGAGGGGCAGGGCAAGCTGCTGATCGGCGATCGCGGTTACGACATCAATTCCTATGATCTCGACGACGGCAATCTGACCATCCGCGCGGCGAATCTGCTCGCGTTCGAGCCCGGACTGTCGCTGAACCAGTCGATCGTGCCGGGCTTTCTCACGCTGATCGGGACCGGTAAGTTCCTGGCCTCCTCGAACGGTCCGGTGATCTTCGCCGAACCGCCGCTGCGGGTGGATCCGGAATCGCTGGTGGGCTGGGCGGACTGTCCCTCACCGAGCCATCATTACGATCAGCGCTGGGTGTCGAATTTCCTGGCGGCGGGCGCGGCGGCGTTCGGGGTGAACTCCGGTGAGGAGCGGCAGTTCGATTTCACCGGCGCCGGGACCGTGTTGATCCAGTCGAGCGAGAAGGTGCTCAGCGATCACGCGCTGATCCGGACCATCGAGGGCCAGTTGCAGACCGGCATCACGGTGCCCGGTCTGCAACGGCTACAGGGCGTTATCGCCCAGCAGCTGGCGGGTCAGCAAGGGTACTGAACGAGCCCGCGCCCGGTGTGCCCGGATCGCCCGGCTGTCCTGCGGGCGGCGGCCGGGGCAGACTTGGCGCATGCTGCATCTGCGCGTACTCGCGCCCGCCGAGCTCACCGATGACGTGGTGGCGATTCTGGAATCCGACGATGCCGTCAGCGGTTTGGCCGTGGTGCGAGACAGCGCGCTACGGCCGAAGGGCGATCTGATCCTTGCCGATCTGGCGCGGGAGGCCGCCAACGATATCGTGGATCGCCTGCGGGAAACCGGTCTGCATCGCCGCGGCATCATCGAACTGGAACCGGTGGAGACCTGGATCTCACTGTCGGGCCTGCGGGCCGAGGTCCGCACTCCGGGCTACAGCGCCGATTCCGTGGTGTGGGCGGATGTGACCCAGCGTTCCTACGAGGAAACCGAACTCAACTGGGTGTATCTGAGTTTCATGACCTTGGCGACGATGCTCGCGGCGATCGCGATCATCGTCGACTCGCAGATCCTGGTGATCGGGGCGATGGTGCTGGGCCCGGAGTTCGGTGCGATCGCCGCTCTCGGCGTCGCGCTGGTGCGGCGGAGGTATTCGCTGCTCGGGCGGGCGACCGCCACCCTGGGTTTGGGCTTCACGGCCGCGATCGTCGTCACGTTCCTGCTGGTGCTGGTGGGACGGGCCCTCGGCTGGGTCACCAGCGACGCCGTGGAGGGCGTCCATCCCGAGACCGCCTTCATCTACACCCCGGACAGATGGTCGTTCATCGTCGCGCTGATCGCGGCCGCGGCCGGGGTGCTCTCACTGACCTCGGCGAAATCCGGTGCGCTGGTGGGGGTGTTCATCTCGGTCACCACGGTGCCGGCGGCCGGCAACATAGCGCTGGGTCTGGCGTTCGGCGCGGGCTCGGTCATCTGGGGCAGCACCCTGCAATTGGTGGTGAACCTTACCGGTATGGCCGTGGCCGGCTGGGCGACGCTGGCTCTGCAGAAGGCGGTGTGGTCGCGGATCTCGCTGCAGCGCGCGAAGACCGCGGCCCGGGCCCATCGGCGCCTACTCTGACCTGCGGCCCCACTCGATCCCGCGGCACGGCACGCGCCCGCATCGGAGGCCGGCGGTGCGCCCCGGCCCATCGCCCGGAGACCGGCTCGGCCGGGAGAAGGCGCCGCGCCCGATCCGGCCGATCAGGCGTCGAGCGCGGCCCGTGCCGCCGACGGCGCACCGAGGGCCGCGGTGAACCAGTCCAGGATCTCGGCACCCGCACCGATTCCGGAGCGCGCGGTGACCGTCAGGCCGGGATGGTCCCAGCCGAGTTCTTCGAGTTCACCGTGCCGGGGACGGATGGCGCGGTCGGCCGCGGCCAGCATTTCCGCGTCGAGCGCGCCGTCACCGGCGGCCAGCGTCCGGGCACCGGGCTCCAGTTCGCCGGTCGCGAGCAGGCGGGCACGCACCTCGGCGACAGCGCGGCTCTTACAGACCGCCAGCGGCATGGTGTAGATCTTGCGCCCCTGCCGCGACGCCGACCAGCCGCGTTCGCGACACCACAGATCCCATTCGGCGAGAAAACCGTCCGGTACCCCGGCCGGGTTCACGACCAGGTAGCAGAAGAGCCTGTCGGCTTCCCGGTACTTGAGTACCCATGAATCGTCGATCCGGGCCCGCAGCGCCGCACCGACCTCGTCGAGACTCGCCCCGCCGGCCCGGACCGCGGTATCGATCGCCGTCCGCCAGTCCGGATCGGGGTCCCCGTCCACCAGGATGTTGCCGCCGTTGCTGGTGACCGCGTAGCGCCAGGGTGCGCCGGGCAGCCGGATCCGGCCGAACTGTTCGATGGTCCGGGTGGTGGTGGGCAGTACCACGGCCGCCGCCGCGAGTTCACCGAGCCGGATCGCCGCCGCCGCGGTCATATACGACAGTGGGGCACCGTCGAAGTACTCCACGCATACCGTTTCCGGCTCGTCGGGGCCGACGGCGTTGCGCGAGTAGATCATGGTCCGGTCGAGGTCGGTGGCGACCAGTGCCGGTCGGGGAATGGTCACCGCTGCACATCCTTGATCAGGCCCATACACGAGTAGGCCAGTTCGGGTACGACCTCCACCGGCACCGCGCGCGCCTGCGCGAGCAACCGGATATGCGCGTGTTCGGCGGCGTCGGCCTCGCGGACCAGTACGCGCCACGGCACGCGCCGCAACAGCACCCGGGTCGTCTCCCCGACGCCCGGCTTCACGAAGTTCACGCTGCCGATCCCGTATTCGGACCGGACCCGCTCCACCGAATCCCAGCCCGCCCAGGTGGGTTCGCGGTCACCGGCGCGCACTGCCGCCACCCGGCCGGATACCTGGTCCCGGACACTGTCGAAGGCCGCGGTGACGGTATCGATCAACCGCCCGGAGACATCCGCCCCGGCCAGTTCCGCGTAGAACTTGGCGCCGTGGAACTCACCCGGGCCGATCAGCTCCCGGTTGAGCACGGTGCGGGACACCAGTCCGGAGACCGTGGAATTCAGGCAGGCCGAGGCGATCAGGAAATCGTCGCGGGTGCCGTAGGTGCGTACGCACTGCCCGGGGTCAGCGAGAACGGCGAGGTCGTCGTCGAAGCGGGCGCCGCCGGCGGCGTGATAGGCGTCCAGGGCGGCGGTGAGTTCCCGGGTGATGGCGCCCTTGCCGGTCCAGCCGTCGACGAATACCACCGAAGCGGGATCGTGGTTGGCGGCCAGATAGTCGAGGGCGACCGTGTCGATACCGCGATCACGCACGATGGATACCGCGTAGTGCGGGATGTCCAGGGCCGGCCGGTCGCTGTGCCCGGTGCCCAGCCAGCGCCGGATGAGGACACCGATCGGGGTACCGGCCCGGGCCAGCGAGGCCAGCGCGATCCCGGTGCCACGTTCGGCCACCACGAGTTCGGCGACCGTCCCCACCGCGAGCGCGAGCCGCCGCGCGCTCTCGTCGAGTACCCGGTCGAACAGTTCCCGGTAGGCGGTGTCGGGCTGATATTCGATGGGCAGCGATTCGGCGTAGTGCGCGACCCCCGCCTGGATCCGCTGTTCCCGTTCGGCGATATCGGCTTCGAGATTCGCGCCG
>NZ_JBSFRU010000396.1:0-5324 GCF_053589395.1 Nocardia sp. NPDC003345 | reverse complement strand
TCTGCGGATGCGCGTCGGTGAGCAGCGTCTCGTAGCTGGGGCTGCCGTCGGGGAAGGTCGCGGCATCGTTGGCGGGCGGGTTGAGCGCCAGGTCGAATGCCTCCACCGGGTTCAGTCCGGCGGTGATCCACACGATGGCCAGCGGGAACACCAGCCGCATGCCGAACACGGCGATCAGGATGCCGATGGTGAGGAAGATCTTCTGCCAGAACTCACTCATCTTCTCCAAGATGGTGGCGTTGATGACAGCGTTGTCGAACGACAGCGAGACCTCGAGGATGCCGAGGATGATGCACAGCGCCAGAGCTGTCGGACCACCGTAGAGGAAGGCCACCACCAGCGACAGCACTGTGACGACCAGAGATAAACCGAATATTCGCAGGACCACCCTGGGACCTTTCGTGTGCGGTGGCCGGACTGCGGTCGGAATCCCGGCCCTGAACGAGAAACCTGGTCGGCGGTGTCGGCGACCGGTCACCAGCGTTGCCGTCTACCGCCTATTTGTCCAATTTGTCCCCTCGCGCCCGCTGGGGAGTCGTGAAATGAGGGGGCCCGATACCGGACCCCCTCACGCTACCCGGAGGTGCGGATCGTCAGACGTTGACTCCGTAGTCACGGGCGATACCGGCCAGACCGGAGGCGTAGCCCTGACCGATCGCGCGGAACTTCCACTCGGCGCCGTTGCGGTACAGCTCACCGAACACCATGGCGGTTTCGGTGGAGGCGTCCTCGGACAGGTCGTAGCGGGCCAGTTCCTCGTTGTTGGCCTGGTTCACCACGCGGATGTAGGCGTTGCGCACCTGGCCGAACGACTGCGAACGGCTCTCGGCCTCGTAGATCGACACCGGGAAGAAGATGCTCTCGATGTTCGCCGGGGTGTTGGCCAGGTCGACGTTGATGACCTCGTCGTCGCCCTCGCCCTCACCGGTGGTGTTGTCGCCGATGTGCTCGATGGAGCCCTCGGGGGACTTCAGGTTGTTGAAGAACACGAAGTGCTTGTCGGAGACGACCTTCTTATCGGCTCCGGTGGCGATCGCGCTGGCGTCCAGGTCGAAGTCGGTGCCGGTGGTGGTACGCACATCCCAGCCGAGACCGACGGCGACCGCGGTGAGCCCCGGAGCCGCTTTGCTCAGCGAGACGTTGCCGCCCTTGGACAGACTGACACCCATGCGGGATTCCCTTTCGTAGTTGTCTGCGATTCCCAGCATGTCCGAAATCGCCGGGTACGAAATACGACAGTAGTGGTTTTCGGTGAAGTTGCGCAGAAAGTCGGTCAACCTCTATGTTCGCGTGCGCGATGGGGGTTCACCGCCGCGATCGGCACACCCGCCGGGTGATCTCATACCATCGGGTCTGTGGCAGGCCGCAGGCGTGGATGGTTCCGGTCGGGCGAAGATCCGTGGTTCGAGCAGGCGCGGTCGGCGCTGACCGCGGCGTTCCTGGATATGGATCGGCGGCAATCGGCCGCCGATACGGCGGCGGTGGCATCCGAGGAGATCTTCCCGGAGCGGGACCTGGGCCGGCGGTGGGCGCCCGTTCGCGACACCTGCTATGCCGCGGGCGAGGCCTACCTCACGCTCACCGCGGATATGGACCGGGACGAGCAGGCGGGGACCCGCGCGCCGGGCCGGGAGCAGCGAGCGGACGCGGTGGTCCGGCAACTCGGGGCGGCCGCCCGTGAGGTGGACCGGTTCTATCACGGGGCCAGGGAGCAGCTCGAGGAGGCGACGGGCCTGCGGCGGGCGGTGCCCGAACTCGTGGCGCGGATCACCGCGGAGGCCGCGCGGGTGCGCGGCCTCGCGGCCGGCTCGGGGTACGCGGGATACCCGTCGGTGCGGTCGGCCGCGACTGCTGTGGATGAGGCGCTCGTCACACTGGAGGCGGTGCCCGCGGCCGAACGGGGGCGGGTCCGGACGGCGGCGCACCAGCTCGAGGCGGCATCCGCGCTGCTGTCGGATGCGTTGGCCCAGGCCCCATCTCGCGAAGGAGCCGCGCGTAACGCGATATCCTCGGTCAGCACCCGGATCGCCGCGGTGCGCACCCGCGCCGAGGGGATCGGGCCCGCGCATTCGGCCCTGTTACGGGAGTTCAACGCTGCGAGTTCGGCGGATCTGGCCGACAATGAGCGCACCAGTGAGCGTCATATCGCCGCCGCGGACGCCGCCCTCGCGGGGGCGAAGGCCGCCGCGGCCGAGCACAACCCGGAGCCGGCCCTTGACCTGACCACGACTGCGCGCGGCCATCTCGCCGACGCCGAGCGACTCGTCGACGCCGTCACCAAACGGCTGTCCGAGTTGCGAGCGGTCCGCGACAATCCGCGCGAACGAGCCGAGGCCGTACGATTCCGTCTCCGGGACGCGCAGATGCTCGCCGTCTCGCGGGGACAGGTCTCCGAATGGGGCTCGGTACTGGACGCTCAGGTCGAGCGCCTCGACAGGGTCGCCGGATCCCTCACCGGGCGCCACCCCGATTATTGGGCGTATGTAAACGAGCTGGACACCATCACCGAATTCATTGCCGGTGTGGTGGAGCGAATGCGGAAACAACCACCGGGACAACGACGAGGATGAGACGGGGGCTCGATGACAGCAGGCATGGCCGTCCGGCAGGAGATCTCCCTGCACAAGGCGATACCGCGCCGGCATTTCCGGCAGTTGCAGGGTCCGGATGCCAGAGCGCTGTTCCACCGGCAGCCGGAGCCCTTCGACGAGCACACCGACCGTGACACGCTGGCCGTCGCGCTGGGCGCCACTCTCTACGTGCCGGCCACCAGAACCGATCTGACGGCGACCATCGTGCGCCGCGCCGATCGTGGGGTGTGCTCGATGGTCATCGATCTCGAGGACGCCGTCGCCGACCACGAGGTCGCGATGGCCAAACAGCAGACCGTGCGCACGCTGGACGAACTGGCGGCCCGCCGGGACCCGAGCCCGCTGCTGTTCGTCCGGGTCCGCGATGCCGATACCGTGCCCGAATTGCTCGACCGGCTGGGTGCGGGAGCCGACGTGCTCACCGGGTTCGTGTTTCCGAAATTCGACAGCTCTTCGGCGCCCAAATACCTTTCCGCGCTGGCCGCGGCCGCCGCGCGCACCGACCGCCCGCTCTACGGGATGCCGGTGCTGGAGTCGGCGGCGCTGGTGCACCGGCAGACCCGCGATACCGAATTGACCCAGATCGCGACGCTGCTGGCCGAGCACCGGGAACGGATCCTGGCGGTCCGGGTGGGTGCCACCGATATGTGCGCGACCTTCGGTATCCGCCGGGATCGCGATCTGACCATCTACGACGTGCGGGTCGTGGCCGATGTGATCGCCGATATCGTCAACTACCTGGGCCGTACCGACGGCACCGGGTTCGTGATCACCGGGCCGGTGTGGGAGTACTTCGCCGACCACGAGCGCCTGTTCCGCCCGCTGCTGCGCACCGCGCCGTTCGAGGAATCCGACGCGGTGCCGTTCCGCAGCTATCTGGTGAGCCGGGATCTCGACGGCCTGCTGCGCGAGATCACGCTGGACCGGGCCAACGGGATCCAGGGCAAGACCGTGATCCATCCGTCGCATGTGGCGGCGGTGCACGCCCTGTCGGTCGTGACGCACGAGGAGTATTGCGACGCTCTCGACATCCTGCAGGTCGAGGTCGGCGGCGTGGCCGCCTCCGGCTACCGGAACAAGATGAACGAGATGCGGCCGCATCGCAGCTGGGCCCGCCACACCCTGGCCCGGGCCCGGGTCTTCGGGGTGGCGAAGAAAGGGGTGTCCTTCGTGGATCTGCTATCGGCGCTGGTGACGGGATGAGTGCGCTACCCGTCGACGAGACCGGCCGGGCCACCGGCGCACTCGGTATCGAGCTGCGGCACGGGCACGCGTACCGCCACGGCCGGACCTCCGATTCGCTGCCGGACCGCCTGGATATCGCCGAACTCCTGCTGCCCGGACTGCGTAAGAATCCGCGGCGGGCGCATCTGCTGGTGTCCACGGTGCTGGGCAAACATCTGCCGACCGATCCGCTGGTGGTCCGTGATTCGGGCAACCGCCTGGGTGATCTGGTCCGCGCGGTGCTCGGGGAGCGGGACGCGGTCGTGCTCGGATTCGCCGAAACCGCCACCGGCCTGGGACATTGTGTGGCCGCGCGGATCGAGGCGGCCTGTTATCTGCATTCCACGCGTCGTGTGGTGGACGGCGCGGACACACTGACCGGTTTCGAGGAGGGGCATTCGCATGCCACCTCCCATCTGCTGCAGCCGGTTCCGCCCGGGGTGTTCACCCCCGGGCTCCCCCTGGTGCTGGTGGACGACGAGATCTCCACGGGCAATACCGCGCTGGACGCGATCACCGCGCTGCACGAATTCGCTCCCCGCACCCACTATGTGCTGGCCACGCTGGTCGATATGCGCACCGACGCCGACCGCGACCGCTTCGCCGCCGTGGCCGCCGGACTCGGTGCGCGGATCGACACGGTGTGCCTGGCGGCCGGCAGTACGGTGCTGCCGGAGGGCCTGGCCGCGACCGTCGCGGCGCTGCCCGAATGCGAGCTCAACCCGGTCGGGCGAGCGCGTGGCACAGTGACGCGACTGGAGCTGCCGTGGCCGCGCGAGGTTCCCGACGGTGGCCGGCACGGATTTCTCCGCACCGATATCGCGGCGTTCGAGCAGGCCGCCACGGCGGCCGGGAAGCTGTTGCGCGACCAGCTGGCCACCGAGTACGCCGGTCGTCCGGTGATCGTGCTCGGGCACGAGGAGTTGATGTATCTGCCGCTGCGGCTGGCGGTCGGGCTGGCCGAGGCCGGGTTGCCGGTGCGGTATCAGACCACCACCCGGTCTCCGGCGTATGTGCTCGACGAACCGGGCTATCCACTGCGCAGGGGATTCCGATTCCGGGCCCCCGAGGCGGGCCAGGACCAGCCGCGTTATCTCTACAACGCCCGGTGGCCGCGGCAGTACGACGCGCCCGGTGCCGCCGGGCCCGGGCCGGGCGGCGACGCGGCGGCCGACCCGGTACTCGTATTCGTGGTGGACGAACCGGGTGACTCCGCGGAACTGGGCGCGCCGGGCGGGCTGCTGGACGTGCTGACCACGGCGGGTTCGGACGTCCTGGTGGCGGTGCTCCCGGGCGCCGACCCACGGGCGCTGGCCGCGGCACGGAACGGCAACAGCAAGCCCGAACCGCTATACGGTCCCGAATTCGGTTCCTACGCCCGCGAGGACGTGGCGTGGCTGCTGAAGGACCTGTCCGGCGCGAATCTCGAAGCCGATATCGCCGAACGGGAACAGCGGATCCAGGCGGGGGTCGCGCACTACGCCGAATCGCTGCCCATCGAATATCAGC
>NZ_JBSFRU010000395.1:0-5332 GCF_053589395.1 Nocardia sp. NPDC003345 | reverse complement strand
CGACGACCAGCGCTTCCCGCGTCTCACCCGAGACCGGAACCCGGCGCCGGTCCAGCCCTTCGGCGGCGATCCCAGCGCGGACGACCTTCTCGTCCTGCTGGCGGTCGGGCGCAGCGGCCGGTACGTGACCGCGGCCGAGGAACTCGGTATCAACCACACCACCATCTCCCGCCGGATCGCCGGTCTCGAGCAGATGCTCGGCGGCCGGGTGCTCACCCGGGTGACCGGTGGCTGGGAACTGACCGATCTCGGCCGGGAGGCCCTGGCCGCGGCCGAGACGGTGGAGTCGGCGGTGCGATCGCTGGCGGCGGACGCGGCCGGCAACCGGATGCTGGGGGGCGTGGTCCGGATCTCGGCGACCGACGGGTTCAGTGCCTATATCGCCGCACCGGCGGCGGCCCGGGTCCGGCGGCGGTATCCCGATATCCAGGTGGAACTGGTGGCGACCACCCGCCGGGCGTCGCAACAGCGGTCCGGGCTCGACCTCGAGATCGTGGTCGGTGCGCCGCGGGTGCGCCGCGCGACCGCCACCTTCCTGGCCGACTACCGGCTGGGTCTCTACGGTTCCCGCGACTACCTCGCCGAGAACGGCGCCCCGGCGGCGGTAGCGGATCTGGCGCGTTATCCGCTGGTGTACTTCATCGATTCCATGCTCCAGGTCGACGATCTCGACCTGGCCTCCGGTGTCGTGCCCGCGATGCGCGAATCGGTGACCTCCACCAACGTTTTCGTCCATGTGGAGGCCACCCGGGCGGCCGCCGGGCTGGGCCTGCTGCCATGTTTCATGGCCGACCGCCATCCGGATCTGGTGCGGGTTCTGCCGGATTCGATCGCGGTGACGCTCGGTTACTGGATGGTGGCGCGGGCCGAGACCCTGCGCCGGCCCGAGGTGGCCGCGGTGGTCGCCGGGATCCGGGCCGTCCTCGACGACCGGCGCGCGACCCTCCTGGGCTGCGGCTGAGCGGGTTTCCGGCAGGCGTGCCGGCGCGTACGGGTATAGCCTGCCGATATGTCACCGGATCCCCTCGCGGACCTCGAGCGCGCGTCGCGGGCGCTGGCCGATCTCATCGCGGCCGTGCGGCCCGGCCAGTGGACGGCGTCGACCCCGTGCACCGAGTGGTCGGTGCGGGACCTGGTCGATCATCTCGTCGGCTCCGATCTGATGTTCCTGGCCATCTTCGGTGAGCGGCCGATGCCCGACCGTGGGACGGATATTCTCGGCGACGACCCGGTGGCCGCCTATACGGCCTCGGCGAGCGCCTTGGCGGCGGCCTTCGCCCGGCCCGGCATCCTCGAGGAGACCTACCAGGGGCCGCTGGGTGAGGCCACCGGTGCCGACCGGTTGCGATTCCGGGTCACCGATCTGCTCGTCCACGGCTGGGATCTGTCCCGCGCGCTGGGTGTCCCGGACCGGCTCCCCGAGGATCTCGCCGAAGCCGCTCTGGCCTTCTCACGCCGGCAACTGCCGGACGAGAGATCACGTCCTGGACGGTTCGCCGCCGCCCAGCCGGTTCCGGCGGGCGCCTCGGCCGTGGAGCGACTCGTCGCGTTCCTGGGCCGGCCGGTCGATCCGCCGTGGACCGCACCGGCACCGCTGTCCGGTGGGGCCTGAGACCCGGCGAATCCGCCGATACCCCTGCTCAGGCGGACTCCTCGGGCGCCCGGAGCACCCAGGTCTGTAACGCCAGATACAGTCGCGCCGCCGCGGCGGGCACCGCCAATTCCGTGCCCGTGAGCCGCTGGATACGTTTGAGCCGATGCAGGACAGTGTTGCGGTGCAGATGCAGCCGCTGTCCCACCGCCGAGGTGGAGCCGCCGAGTTCGTACCAGGCCAGCGTGGTGTGGACGAGCAGGTCGGCTTCCGGGCGTGGCAGACCGTCCAGGGCGGCGAGCACGTCCGCGCAGATGTCCGCGGCCAGTGCGGGGTTCGCGGCGATCAGCACCCGTTCCGGCGCGGACCCGTAAACGTGGATACCGGTATCCGCCGGGCCGGCGCACCGCGACGCCGAGCGGGCCTGGCCGAGTGCAGTGGGGATCGCGGCGAGATCGGTGAACGGACGGCTCGCCCCGGCGCGCTCGCCGACAGTGCGCAGCGCGGTCTCGAGCGCGGCGGGCGCGGCCGCCCCGGCCACCGTGACCCGGTCCCCGGCGAGCAGGGTGTGCACGGTCGTCACCCCCGGAGCGGCCAGCCGGAGCTCGCCGACCAGGACCACGTAGGTGGCCGGTGCGGGCAGGCCCAGTCTCCGGCCGGCGTCCGCGCGCCGGGGCGCCGGGAAATCCGGATCGAGCAAGGCCCGCAGCAGCGCCTGATCCGATCGTTCGGTTCCGGCCACCACCACACGCCGGTACGCCTCGGTGGCCGCGACGGAGTATTCGTCGATCACGAACCACATCCGCGCGGCCAACCGGGCGAGTTCGGCGCGTTCGCCGCCCTCGGCGCGGTCGTCGACGATCTCCCAGAACCCCATACCCGCGACCCGGAAGGCGTGCAGCAGGCTCTCCAGCGGAATGCCGCGCTCACCCTTGACGCGTCCGGCCCGCCGGGCCGGTTCGAGCGAGTACGGCTGTGCGGCCATGGCGTCCAGCAGTGCCGTGAAACTCTCGGCCACCAGGGCGACCAGTTCGGCATGCCCGAGGGCGGCGCCGTCGTAGCCGGTGTCGTCGCGTTCGATCCTGGACGCCACGCGTTCGGCGATCACCGGGGTATCGGCGCGTAGTTCGGCCAGCAGGCGCGCGGGGGCGGAGTCTGTTTTCCGGCTCACCGCCGACAACCTAGCGCGCGTTGTGCCCGCGCACCCCGAAGTCCGCCGAAGTGGGGGCGCGGGCCCATCGCCACACTCCGAATACCGCCCGATACTGGGAGTCGCTGATCGACGCGGTGGTCCGGGCCTTGCCGAATCCCTTCTTGCGCAATGAGTCTCGTGCCGCGTCGACGCGACCATCCCCCGGCGATCGGAGTTCGACCGTGACCACGACCACCCGCGACCTGTTCGAGCGCTACCACGCCTGCTGGGCCGACCGCGATCCCGACCGGATCGTCGCCCTGCACACCCCCGATTCGGTATTCCACCTGCATTCGGGTCAGGAGCCTGCTCGCGGCCGCGCCGCCATCCGCGACGCCGCGGCCGGGACCTTCGCCCTGGTACCGGATCTCACCTTTCACCAGGTGGCATTGCGCGTCGGACCGGACTTCTGGGTGGTGCGGTGGCAGCTCACCGGCACCTCGGCGACGGGCCGGCCGGTCTGCGTGGACCTCGCCGACTTCGTGGAGGTTGAGGACGGCGCGGTCCGCGAGAAGCACTCCTATGTCGACGGGGTCGCCATGCAGGCCGCCCTGGGCTGACCGGATCTCAATCGAGGCAGAACTCGTTCCCCTCGGGATCGGTCATCACGATGAACCCCGCGCTCAACGGGGGTTGCGGCTCGTCGCGCCGGAGCCGGGTCGCCCCCAGCGCGACGAGCCGGGTGCATTCGGCTTCCAACGCCGCCATCCGCTCGTCCCCCTGCAATCCGGGGGCGGCCCGGACATCGAGGTGGACCCGGTTCTTGGCCACTTTGTCCTCGGGTACCTGCTGAAAGAACAGGCGCGGGCCCCGGCCCTCCGGGTCCTCGACGGCCGACCGGGTATTCCGCTGGTCCGGCGGTACCCCCATCCCGGCCAGGAAGTCGTCCCACGCGGCCAGCGGGTCGGCGTCCGGAGAGAGCTCGACTCCGGGCGGGCCGGGGTGGATGTAACCCAGGGCATCGCGCCAGAAGGTGGACAACGCGCGCGGGTCGTGGGCGTCGAAGGTGATCTGGATTTCGCGGCTCATCGGGATTCTCCGTTCGGCAGGGCGCTCGTATGCAGGTAGAGATCGCGCAGCAGGCATATTTCGGACAGATGGTGGATCAGTTCCCGCTGGATATGCAGTACCAGATCGGCCATCGGGGCCTCGGGATACGGCTCCGACGCGCCGATCGGCGCCCGTAACGCGGCCGGGCCGAGCGATCCGACGCCTGCGGACCAGAGCGCCAGCTGCTCGTCGAGCTGGTGCCGCGCGGTCGCCGCGTCACCGGCGTATTCCCAGTTCTGATACGACGCCGCGGGCGCGCCGAAATGCGCGGCGTTGCGGGCGGCCAGTACTCCGACGATCACATGACCGAGCCGCCAGGCGATAGTGGTGAACGGGGTCGGGTCCGGCTCGGGAAAAGCGAAGTCGATCGTGAAATCCCCCGCACCGGCCTGCACCGGGGCCGTCGAGGTCCCGCGCGGGCGCACATTCCAGGCGCCCGGGACCGGCGACCAGAAGTACTCGTCATCGGTCAGGCCGTCGAGCCGGTGCCGGAGTTGATGGTTCCAGTGGAACTCCCACTGCTCGCGCAGTATGCGGTTCCAATCGAGTTCGTCGTCGTCCATGGGCTCAGCCTGCCACCGAACGAGGACAGCATCGGTCCGCTATCTCTGGCAGAGTGGAAACGGTGGACGGCGGGACCGAGGAACGGGGTACGACGGAGCGGGTGCTCACCCTGCTCGGACTGCTGCAGCAGCGGCAGGTGTGGACCGGTCCGGAACTCGCGGACCGGCTGGGGGTCACGCCGCGCACGGTGCGCCGCGATATCGGGCGGCTGCGCGCACTCGGCTATCCGGTACGGGCCGGCCAGGGTGTGGGCGGCGGCTACCGGCTGGGCCCGGGGCAGGAGCTGCCGCCGCTGCTGCTCGACGACGAGGAGGCCATCGCGACCGCGGTATCGCTGCTGGTCGGGCCCGGTGGCGCGGTGACCGGAGCCGATGCCGCCGCCCTGCGCGCGCTGGCCAAACTCGACCAGGTCCTGCCCACCCGGCTCCGGCATCAGGTGCGCACGCTGGCCGGTTCGGTGGACACGTTCGGCGGCGGCCGCACTCCGGTCGACCCGGATGTCCTGATGACTCTGGCGCGGGCCTGCCGCGACGAGGTGGAAGCGGGGTTCGGCTATCCGACGCGTGACGGCGCCCGGCGCCGGGTGGAACCCTATCGCCTGGTGGCCTCCGACCGGCGGTGGTACCTGTTCGCCTACGACCTCGACCGCGCGGACTGGCGTAGCTTCCGGGTCGACCGGATGACCGAGGTGTCCACGCGCACCTGGCGTTTCCGGCCGCGAGCGGCTCCCGACGCGGCGGCCTATGTGCAGGAGGGAGTCGCGAGCCGCGCCTACGCCAGGCAGGCGCGCTTCCTGGTGCACGCGCCGGCCGAAACGGTCCGCGCCCGGGTCCCGGCGGGGGCGGCCGTCGTCCGGCCGCACGGCAGCGGGCGCTGTGAGGTTCTCAGCGGCGCGGCGGACCTCGATTACGTGCTCATGCATATGCTGCTGCTGG
>NZ_JBSFRU010000394.1:0-5367 GCF_053589395.1 Nocardia sp. NPDC003345 | reverse complement strand
CCGTGATCCCGCTCAAGATCGTCACCGAACGCACCACCGCGCTGGCCATCATCGCCTCCATCGCCGTCGGCGTGGGCATGTTCGGTGCCACCACCTTCCTCGGCCAGTACCTGCAGACCGCACGCGGTTACTCCCCCACCGCCGCCGGCCTGCTGTCCTCGCCCATGGTCGCCGGCATGCTCGTCGCGTCGGTCACCTCGGGCGCGCTGATCACCCGGTTCGGTAAGTGGAAGCCGTTCGTGGTCTCCGGTGCGGCCCTGCTGGTCGTCGGCTTCGGGCTACTGTCCACGGTCGACCACGCCACCAACATGTGGCTGATCGGCACCTTCATCACCCTCACCGGCGCGGGCGTCGGCATGATGATGCAGAACCTCGTGCTGGCCGTCCAGAACACCGTCAGCGTGCAGAACATCGGCGCCGCCTCCAGCAGCGTGGCCTTCTTCCGCACCTTCGGTGGCGCCATCGGCGTCTCGGTCCTCGGCTCGGTCCTGGCCACCCGCGTCGCCGAACTGTCCACCGCGCGGTTCGCCGAACTCCGCATCCCCGCCGGATCGTCGTCGGGCAGCGGAAATCTCGACCTGAAGGCGCTGCCCGCACCGATCGCCGAGATCGTGCGCTTCTCCTACGGCGACGCCACCGGGCGGATCTTCCTGATCGCCGCCGTCGCGACCGTGGTCGCCCTGATCGCGGCCATCCTGCTGCCCAACCGCCCGCTGCGCCGCACCATCGATATCGAGCCGGTGGCCGATCCCGCGGCCGCGGTGGCCGAACCGGTCACCGCCGATATGACGAAAGACCGGGTCCCCGACGACCTCTCCGGTCTCGACACCACTCCGTACAGCGTCCCCGAACCCGCGCATGCCCAGGCTGCCGGGGATCGGCGACCCGACGACGCACCGGCCGAACCCACGCCGGTACCGGTCGGCGCCATGGCCGGTACGGTGGCCGCCGGACAGAACGGTCACGGCGTGTACGGAGCCGGTGTGCCCGCGGCGACCACCCTGTCGGCCGGGGCGACCACCGGTGACGTTCCGGAATCCGCCGCGCTCGAGGGCCGGATCACGCGCGACGACGGCGGTCCCGTGCACGGCGCCGCGCTCACCCTGATCGACCAGCGCGGTCATCAGGTGGCGCGGGCGCTCGGCGGCGGCGACGGACGCTATGCGATCGGCGCTCCGGGAGCCGGGAACTATGTGCTCATCGCCTCCGCGGCCGGACACCGGCCCGCCGCGATAAATGTGGCGGTCACCGGACAACCGGCACGCCTGGACCTCACCCTGTCGGGACTGGGTGAACTCTCCGGGGTGGTGCGCTCGGCGCGCGGCGGCGAGCCGCTGGCCGGCGCGATGGTCACGGTCACCGATCAGCGCGGCGAGGTCGTGGCGTCGGCCGCGTCGGGAACCGACGGCGCCTACCTGTGCCACGGGGTGGTGCCGGGCGTCTACACACTGGTCGCGGTCGCGAACCATATGCGCCCCAGCGCCAGCGCGCTCACCGTGCCCGACAGCGGCATGCTGCGCCACGACATCGAACTCGCGCCGATGGCAGTGCTCACCGGCGCGGCCCGCGCCGACGGCGGACGCGTCGCCGCAGACGTGCAGGTGACGGTGCTGGACGCGGCGGGCGATGTCACCGCGACCGTGCGCACCGACGAGAACGGCCGGTATGTCGTCACCGATCTGCCCGAAGGGCAGTACACGGTGGTCGCCCGCGGCTATCCGCCGGTCTCCGGACAGGTGAGCGTCACCGGTGAGGAAGCCGCCCACGATATCCGGCTGGGATACGGAAACGAGGACAACGCATGACCGGACTGACCGCCCGCATCCGCACCGCCGAGAGCTGGCCCCTGGCCGGTGCGGTGCTGACCGTCACCGATACCAGCGGGCAGCAGATCGCTCGCGTGGTCGCGGACGAGACCGGGGCGGTGGCCACCGGGCCCCTGCCCCAGGGCGTGCACACCGCCGTCCTCACCGCGCCGGGATACCAGCCGCTGGCCCGGACCGCCCAGATCTCCGCGACCGGCACGGGATCGCTCGGCGAGATCACGCTGGTCTCCGCGGTGGATACCGTGGCGCTCCCACCGGCCGGCCCCTGGACCATCGATCCTGTTCATTCGACGGTTATCGCGACCGCGCGTCACCTCGGTATCTCGAGTATCAAAGCCAGGTTCCCCGAGGTCGGCGGGCGCATCGATATCGCCGAACCCTTCGACCGGTCCACCGGATACGCCGAGATCAAGGCCGCCTGTATCGATACCGGGATCACCATGCGCGACGACCACCTGCGCTCGGCCGATTTTCTCGACGTCGAACAGTATCCGGTCATCGCGTTCACCGGCCGCGGCCTGCGCCGCACCGGGGCCGACACCTGGGTCATGCCCGGCGACCTGAGCCTGCACGGGCAGCGGCGCCAAGTCGATCTGGACGTGACCTTCGGTGGCTTCGGCGCCGACCCGTGGGGCGGAGTCCGGGCGGCCTTCCACGCCGAAACACTCTTGCACCGCAACGATTTCGCCATCGACTACAACGCGGTGGTCCGGGCCGGAGTGGCCGCGGTGGGAACCACGGTCAAACTGGAACTCGATATCCAGGTGGTGCAGGGCGAGCAGCTGCCGGCGATGTGAACGCCGGCGGGCCGCGGTTCAGGTCTCGGGGCGGTCCAGCGTGCGGATCACCCGGGCCGGGTTGCCCACCGCCACCACCCCGGCGGGCAGATCGCGGGTGACCACGGCGCCGGCACCGACCACGGTGTCGGCGCCGATCGTCACTCCGGCCAGTACGATCGCCCCGCTGCCGAGCCAGACATTGTCCCCGATGGTGATGGGTTGCCCGGCTTCCCATTTCGCGCGCCGCCGCACCGGGTCCAGCGGATGGGTGGGGGTCAGCAGCTGCACATTGCTGCCGATCTGCACATCGTCACCGATGGTGATCGCGGCGACGTCCAGCGCCACCAGCCCGAAGTTGGCGAAACTCCCCGAACCGATCCGGATCTGGGTGCCGTAGTCCACCCGCAGCGGCGGCCGGATCTCGGTGTCCTCCCCTATCGCGCCGAGTAATTCGCTCAGCAGCTCCCGGCGGCGGGCGGCCTCCCGTATCGGAGTGACGTTGTACGCCTCCATCAGATCCATCGCCCGCAGGCTCAGCTCCCGGAGTTCCGGGTCGTCGGCGAGGTAGGGCTCCCCTGCCAGCATCAGCTCTCGCATCGTCCGGTTATCGGCCACGTGTCCGAGGGTATCGCCTATACCGGGCGGGTCGCGGTGTTGTGCCGGGCCAGCACGTCGAAAAGCGGGTCGTGCGGGCCTATGTCGTAGGTGTCGGAACCGATACGCGGATCGGGTACGAAGGCCCACAGCAGCGCACCCGCGGTCCCGGCCGCCCGCTGTCCGGTGATCTTGGCCTCGATATCGGCCGCCCGCCGGCGCAAGGCCGTCTCCGAACCATCCGCGTACTGGCCGATCTCGCCGACCAGCAGCGCCTTACCCGCCGCGACGGCCTGTTCGATCCGCCGCGCCAGCCCGTTCCACCGGTCGCCGGGCAACGGTATGCCGTCCGCGTGATAGTCGTGATATTGGACGATATCGATAAACGGCGATTCGGCCAGATAGCCGTATTCGTCCCCGGCGGAACCACATTGACCCCCGCCGAGCAATCCGGCGGTGATCGGCACCCCGGGCGCGGCCGCCCGCACCAGCGCACCGGCCTCGTCCATGAAACGCCGCAGTACCGCCGCCGCGTCCGGTGGGCAGATGCGCGCGTTCGCCGCGCAATCACCTCCGGGGCAGCGACCGGGTTCGGGTTCGCCGACGATCTCCCAGGCGGCGACGGCGGGCGAATCCCGCCACCGCGATACCGCGGCGATCAGCCACTCCTCGAATGTCGCCGCGAGGCCGTGCGGCCGGGTCCGCCAGCCACCGGCGTACCAGTCGTACTGTTTGTACAACTCGTCCTCGCAGGCGCCGTCCTGCCCGGTCAGCACGGGAATCACCAATTGCCCGTGCCGTTCGGCGGCGGCGAACACCGCGTCCACGGCCGACCAGTTGCGGGCACCGGTGACGCGTTCGGTGGCCAGCGCTTCGAAAGCGTTGAAACGCGTGAGCGATCGGGTGGGCAGCGCGGCGAAATAGCGGTCGAGGTCGACCTACGCGCCGCAGCCGCGATTGATCGACCAATCCGTCGCGAGCTGGTACGCGTCGAGTCCGGCCGGCCACCAGGGCGCACCGTCCAGCCGCAACGCGCCCCCGGCGACGGTTACCCGGCCTGCGGGCACATCGATCTCCTTCCGGCCGCGCTGCCCCGCCCGCCTGTCAGTTCATCATCATCATCATGCCGAGGAACATCAGCATGAACCCGAAGAAGTTGCCGGACATATCGCACCCGCTTCCCAATCGGTCGCCGCGACCCGTTCGCGGTCATTTACCGTTGGGTAACGGTACGATATTCAGCGGTGAAATTTTTCCCAGCGCTCCCGGAGCCGGGAACACGCACCCGTGATCAGCCCGGCGACGCCAGATGCGCGTCGAAGAAAGCGAAAACCCGCCGCCAGGCGTCGGTGCTCGCCTCCTCGTTGTAGCCCAGACCGGTCACCCGGATCACCGCCTCGACCGGCAGCCGGTTCGCGAAACCGTGCGTCACTCCCGGATAGGTCTTCACATCGTGCGGGACGCCGTACTCGTCCAGGACCCGCTCCATCCGCTCGGCCCGGTGGATATTGATGGGGTCCAGACGGCCGTAGCTGGCCACGATCGGGCAGCTCCCGCGCAGCATCTCGGCATAGTCCCCGCGGCTGGTCGGATAGAAGGGCGCCGCCGCGTCGAACCCCCGGGGCGCGGTCAGCAGGGCGAATCCACCGCCCATACAGAATCCGGCCACCGCGACCTTGCCGGTACACGCCGGATCCCCGCGCAACCGGTCCAGGGCGGCGAGGATATCGCGCACCGCCCGGCCGTCACCGGTGAACAGCAGGTCGCGGAAGACACCCGGGACACAGCGCGCGCCGCGGGCGAACAGATCGGGCGCGAGGGCCAGGTAGCCGTGGTCGGCGAGCATCCGCGTATGACGCCGGGTATCGGCGGTGAGACCGACGGCATCGTGGAGCACCACCACTCCCGGCCACGGGCCGGAGCCCTCCGGGGCCTCCCGGTGCGCGGCGATATCGCCGTCGGGAGCGGCCAGCTGGATCATCGTCATCGGCGGGTCATCTCCTGTTCGATTCCGGCATTGCGCGGCAACAGTGGTGGCGAGTCTAGTGCCGGAAGCGGTCCGTCGCCGATCACCGGCCGGGTGCGGCGGTGATCGGCGATCGGCTCGTTCAATCGGGGATCGGCGCCCCGGCCACCCGGCCGGTCGTGGCATCGACGGTCACCTCGAA
>NZ_JBSFRU010000393.1:0-5379 GCF_053589395.1 Nocardia sp. NPDC003345 | reverse complement strand
CGGTAACCCGGACAATATGTGGGGTCCCGGCGGCAGCCCCGAGTGGGCCGCCCACAATCCCGCGCTCATGCTGGACCGGTTACGCGGTAAGACCCTGTACCTGTCCACCGGCAGCGGTCTGCCCGGCCCGCACGAACTCGAACTCAAACCGCAGTTGCCGGAGAACATCGTGCTGGGCGGTCCGATCGAGTTCGCGGTCGATACCTGTGTGATCGCGTTCGAGCGCCGGGCGCGGGCGGCCGGCCTGCCGATCCGGGTGGACTACAGCCCGGTGGGCACCCATTCCTGGTCGTACTGGAACGACCATCTCAAAGCGTCCTGGCCGACCGTGGGAGCCGCGATCGGAGGCTGAGCCGGACACCGGCCGGTGGCGTCTGCCGGCCTCGCCACCGGCCGCTACGGTGGTGGCCATGGCTGACAGTGGTAGTCCGGTAACCGGTAGCGCGGCCGGCGCGGCCCCGACGGCGAAAGCCGTGGCGGCCCCGACGGCGAAAACGGTGCCGTGGGAGCGCGAGCACCACGGTGACCGATTCGTCGACGAGTACGAGTGGCTGCGGGACAAGGAGAATCCTGAGGTCATCGCCTATCTGGAGGCCGAGAACGCCTACACCGAGGCGCGGACCGCGCATCTGGCACCGCTGCGCGGGAAGATCTTCGACGAGATCAAATCCCGCACCCAGGAAACCGATCTCTCGGTGCCGACACGGCTCGGCGACTACTGGTACTACTCCCGCAGTTTCGAGGGCAAACAGTACGGCGTGCAGTGCCGCTGCCCGATCGACGCCGCCGCGACCGGCGTCGACGCCTGGACTCCGCCGCAACTGGAGGCCGGTACCGAGATCGCGGGTGAGGAGATCCTGCTGGACAGTAATGTGCTGGCCGAAGGGCATGATTTCTTCGCCCTCGGCGCCTTCTCGGTGAGTCATGACGGCAATCTGCTCGCGTTCTCGGTGGATACCGCCGGCGACGAGCGCTACACCCTGCGTTTCAAGGATCTGCGCACCGGCGAGCTGCTGGGCGACGAGATCCCGCGCACCGCGCCCGGGGCCACCTGGTCGCTGGACGGCAGCCACGTCTTCTATCAGACGGTCGACGAATCGTGGCGTCCCGATACCGTGTGGCGGCACCGGCTCGGCGGCGGCGCCGATACCGATGTCAAGGTCTTCCACGAACCGGACGAGCGGTACTGGGTGAGTGTCGGCGCGACCCGGTCGGAGAAGTTCCTGATGATCTGGGTGGGGTCCAAGATCACCACCGAGGGCTGGGTCCTGGAATCCGCCGATCCGACCGGCGAGTTCCGGGTGCTGCTGCCGCGCCGCGAGGGGGTGGAGTACGGCGCCGAACACGCCGTGGTGGCCGGGGAGGACCGGTTCCTGATCCTGCACAACGATGTGGTCGACGGGGTGAAGGCGGAGAACTTCGTCCTCGCCGAGGCGCCCGCCGATGATCCGTCGCGGCTGCGGACCCTGATCGGGCACCGCGACGATGTGCGGCTCGAGGATGTCGACGCGTTCGCGGGGCAGCTGGTGCTCAGCTACCGGCGGGAGGCGCTGCCCCGGGTCGCGGTGTGGCCGCTCGGTCCCGACGGCTACGGCGAACTGCGGGAACTGGAATTCGATCTGGAGCTCTACAGCGCGGGTCTGGGTTCGTGCCCCGAATGGGATCAGCCGACGCTGCGGCTGGGCCTCACCTCCTTCATCACCCCGACCCAGGTATTCGACTACGTGGTCGAGACCGGTGCCCTGCTGCTGCGCAAAGAGCAGCCGGTACTCGGCGGATACGACGCGGACGACTATGTGCAGCATCGTGATTGGGCGGTCGCCGAGGACGGCACCCGGATCCCGATCTCGATCGTCGCGCGGCGCGATACGGAAACGGTGAGCGGCCCGAAACCGCTGCTGCTCTACGGGTACGGGTCCTACGAGGCCAGTATGGACCCGGGTTTCTCGGTGGCGCGGCTGTCGCTGCTGGACCGCGGGCTGGTGTTCGCCATCGCCCATGTGCGCGGCGGCGGTGAGATGGGACGGCTCTGGTACGAGAACGGGAAAACCCTCACCAAGAAGAACACCTTCACCGATTTCGTCGCCTGCGCACGGCATCTCGTCGACAGCGGTGCCACCGCGCCCGACCGGATGATCGCCGACGGCGGGAGCGCGGGCGGGCTGCTGGTGGGCGCGGTGACGAATATGGCGCCGGAACTGTTCGCCGGAGTGCTGGCCAATGTGCCGTTCGTCGATCCACTCACCTCGATCCTGGACCCGTCGCTGCCGCTGACCGTCATCGAATGGGACGAATGGGGGAATCCGCTGGCGGACAAGGAGGTCTACGAGTACATGAAGTCGTACTCGCCCTACGAGAACGTCACCGCGCAGGACTACCCGGCGATCCTGGCCATCACGAGTATCAACGACACCCGGGTGCTGTACGTCGAACCGGCCAAATGGGTCGCGAAACTGCGCGCCACCAAGACCGGCGATGCCCCGCTGCTGCTCAAAACCGAGATGAGCGCCGGGCACGGCGGTGTCAGCGGCCGGTACGAGAAATGGCGGGAGATCGCCTTCGAGTACGCCTGGGTGCTGGATACGGTCGGCGCCGGCGACCGCTGAACCGCGGGTCATCGGATCGTGTCCGGATGTTCGCCATCCGGACATATCCGCTCAACAACGTGGCCATCGGCATTGCATGCGCAGGTCATCGCGGCTGCACGCCGCGGACACCTGCGCCTGCCATCGTTGGTACATGAACGCTGAGCTGCTCGTATCTGTGTCGGGGGTCCGGGAAGCCACCCGGGACGCGGCGATCGGCTTCGCCGAGGAGATGGATCAGCGTGGGGTGCGGCTGTCGCTGCTGGTGGCGCCCCGGCTGAAGGAGAAGTACCGCCTCGTCGACGACGCCACTACTCAGACCTGGTTGCGCGGCCGCCGCGGCCGGGGCGACGCGATCGTGCTGCACGGATACGATCAGGCGGCCACCAAGACCCGGCGCCCGGAATTCGCCGCTCTGCCCAGGCACGAGGCGCTGCTGCGGCTCACCGCCGCGGACCGGGTGATGGAACAGGTCGGCCTGCGGACCCGGTTGTTCGCCGCCCCGCGCTGGGACGCCTCGGCGGGCGCGGTCGCGGCGCTGCCCGAACTCGGGTTCCGGCTCGCGCTCGGCCTGACCGGTATCCACGATCTCGAACGCAACAGTGTGCAGAAGGCGCGGGTCTACGGGATCGGTGAGGGATTCCGCGCCGAACCCTGGTGGTGCCGCGCACTGGTCCTGGGGGCCGCCCGCACCGCGCGCCGCGGCGGCGTACTACGGCTGGCGGTCTCCGCCGCCCAGCTGGGCCGGCCGGGTCCGCGGCAGGCCATGCTCGACGCCGTCGACCTGGCGCTCTACCACGGCGCGCGCAGCGACGTGTACCGCTGGGAAACGGTTACCGCGGTGCGCGCGGCCTAGGCCGGGGGCACGGCCACGAGACGGAGGTAGGTCTGCCCGGATCGGCGATAGTGGGTGGGGGTCTCCTCCCCGGCGCCCGGGCCCGGGGTCACCGGGTCCGGGCGGCCGGACTCACAGTTCGGTGCCGGTCTCCGGATCCAGCGTCCTGAATTCCGTGTCCGCTTTACGCATCTCGTCGAGACGCCCGAAGTACACGCCCCAGGCCTGTTCGGCGATGATCCCGTAGTGGATCGGGAAGGCCAGCCGCGGCGCCACCGAACGCAGGTAGTCGACGGCCTCGCTGATCTTCATCCACGGTGCCGCCGCGGGTACCGCGAGCACATCCACCGGTGTGGACGGCACCCACAGCGAATCACCCGGGTGCACGAACTGGGTGGGGTTGTCCGCCGACCCGAGCTGGAAGACCGTGTTGTCCACCACCGGCAGTTCGGGATGGATCACCGCGTGCCGGCCGCCGCCACCGGTGATCCGCAACCCGTTCAGATCCAGCACATTGCCCGCGTGCACCGCCTCCCAGCGGCCGCCCTGCGACCGGGCGGTCTGCGGATCGGACAGCAGCCGGGCGCCCGGATTGGCTTCGACCAGCGCCTCGATCCGGTTCGGATCGATATGGTCGGCGTGCTGATGGGTGACCGCGATCGCGTCCAAGCCGGTGAGGCCCTCGAAACCGTGCGAGAACGCCCCGGGATCGAAGAGGACCTTCATGCCGTGCAGTTCGACGAGTACGCAGGAGTGACCGAAATGGGCTACACGCATAGTCCAAGGCTAATACCGGTGCGCTGTCGTTCGCCTCACCCGGCGCGACCGATCGGCGACCCGGCAATTAGGCTGGTCAGGTAACCCCATCCGTGTCCCGGCGCCTCCGGCGGCCGGGCGCAGCTCACCCCTTTGTGAGGAGCAACCCGTGGCACGTGTCGTGGTCGAGGTCATGCCGAAGGCCGAGATCCTGGATCCGCAGGGGCAGGCGATAGCCGGCGCGCTACCGCGCCTGGGCTTCGACGGCGTCAGCGACGTCCGCCAGGGCAAGCGATTCGAACTCGAGGTCGGCGACGACGTCAGCGACGATCAGCTCGCCTCGATCGCCGAATCGCTGCTGGCCAACACCGTCATCGAGGACTGGAAGGTGGTGCGCGTCCCGTGACCGCCCGGATCGGGGTCATCACCTTCCCCGGCACGCTCGACGATGTGGACGCCGCCCGCGCGGTCCGGCTCTCCGGCGCCGAAGCGGTGAGTCTCTGGCACGCCGACGCCGACCTCAAAGGCGTCGACGCGGTGGTCGTACCCGGCGGTTTCTCCTACGGCGACTACCTGCGTTGCGGCGCCATCGCCCGGTTCGCGCCGGTGATGGGGCCGGTGATCGAGGCCGCCGGCAACGGGATGCCGGTACTGGGCATCTGCAACGGTTTCCAGGTGCTCTGCGAAGCCGGCCTGCTGCCCGGTGCCCTCACCCGCAACGAAGGCCTGCACTTCATCTGCCGCGACGAATGGCTGCGGGTCGAGGCCACCGACACCGCCTGGACCTCCCGCTACGAAACCGGCGCCCAGATCCTGGTGCCCCTGAAATCCGGGGAGGGCCGATACCAGGCCTCCGAAAAGGTCCTCGACGAACTCGAAGGCGAAGGCCGGGTGGTCTTCCGGTACGCCGGCGACAACCCGAACGGATCGCAGCGGGGGATCGCGGGGATCGCGTCGGCGAACAAGCGGGTGGTGGGGCTCATGCCGCATCCGGAACACGCGACGGAAGCACTGACCGGGCCCAGCGACGATGGGCTGGGGTTGTTCTTGTCGGCCTTGGACGCACTGGTCACCTCCTGACCTCACAACTCCGGAGAACGCGCCCACCCGGCGCTCATCCGTATGCGCCACTCGCCAGAGACGGGCTAACCCTCCCGGCGCCGAGTCCAGCGAGGCCCCCAAAGGGTTCGGCCCGCGTCTGCT
>NZ_JBSFRU010000392.1:0-5405 GCF_053589395.1 Nocardia sp. NPDC003345 | reverse complement strand
GGTACGCGCGGGTGTTCGCCGGGGACCGGTATCTGTCCGGTGACCTGGCCCGGCGCGACGCGGACGGCTACTACTGGTTCGTGGGCCGCGCCGACGATGTGATCGAATCCGCCGGTCACCTGATCGGGCCCTTCGAGGTGGAGAGCGTGTTGATGGCGCACCCCGCGGTGGCCGAAGCCGGCGTGATCGGGATACCGGACCCGCTGGTGGGCGAGCTGGTGAAGGCCTTCGTGCTGTTGCGTCCCGGGTTCACGCCGTCCGAAGAGCTACGCACCGAACTCGTGGCCTTCGGGCGCCGTGCGCTGGGGGCGGTGGCGCCCAAATCGATCGCTTTCAGCGATGCGCTACCGCATACCCGCAGCGGGAAGGTGATGCGGCGGTTGCTGAAAGCGCGCGAACTGGGCCTACCGGAAGGTGACGTGTCGACACTGGAGAACCTCCGGTGACCGCGACGGAACCGGCCACCTGTGCCGGCGCCGGCCCGCTGCTCACGTCCCCGGAACGGATCGAACTGTTGCGGCAGATGATGCGAATCCGCCGCTTCGAGGAACGTTGTGTGCGGCTGTACAGCGCCGAGCAGATCCGGGGTTTCCTGCATCTCTATATCGGCGAAGAAGCGGTGGCTGCCGGGCTGTTCCGGGAGATCGAGCCCACCGACGCGGTGGTGTCCACCTATCGTGAGCACGGCCATGCGCTGGCCCGCGGCATTCCGATGCCGGAGCTGATGGCCGAGATGTTCGGCCGGGCGACCGGGTGTAGCGGTGGGCGCGGCGGTTCCATGCATCTGTTCGACGCGCAGCGGCGCTTCTACGGTGGTAACGCGATCGTCGCCGGTGGGCTACCGCTGGCGGTCGGACTCGCCCTGGCCGACGTTATGCACGTCCGGCCGCTGGTCACCGTATGCCTGTTCGGGGACGGCGCGGCGGCCGAGGGCGAGTTCCACGAATGCCTGAATCTGGCGGCACTGTGGCAGCTGCCGGTGCTGTTCGCCTGTGAGAACAATCGTTACGCGATGGGGACCGCGCTGCACCGGGAACACGCGGTCACCGACCTGGCGCTGCGCGCCGCGAGCTACGGCGTGATGTCGTGGCCGGTGGACGGTATGGACGCCGAGGCGGTCGCGGCGGCCACCCGGCGGGCGGTGACCGCCATCCGCGGTGGCGCCGGACCGTGCTTCCTGGAATTGCGGACCTACCGTTTCCGCGCGCATTCGCTCTACGACGCGGACCGCTACCGCGACAAGGCCGAGATCGAGCGGTGGAAGGCACGCGATCCGATCCCACGGCTGTCCGCCGAGCTGCGGGCCGCGGGCGAACTGGACGACGCCGAGCTGACAGCGCTCGAAGACGGTATCGAGGCGGAAATCGACGCCGCGATCTCGACCGCCGAGCAGGCCCCGGCCGAACCGGTCGAGCAGCTGACCCGCCACGTCTACGCGCAGCGGTCATGACGACGTATCGGGAGGCGCTGCGCGCCGGGCTGCGGGAGGCTCTGGACCGCGACGACCGGGTCTTCCTCATGGGCGAGGACGTCGGCGCCTACGGCGGGTGTTTCGGCGTCAGCCGCGGTCTGCTCGAGGAATACGGACCCCGCCGCATCCGGGATACCCCGCTGAGTGAATCGGCGTTCGTCGGCGCGGGAATCGGCGCCGCACTCGGCGGGATGCGCCCCGTTGTGGAGATCATGACCGGCAACTTCAGCCTGCTGGCGCTGGACCAGATCCTCGACAACGCGGCCACTCTGCGGCATATGTCGAACGGCCAGTTCGGGGTGCCGCTGGTGATCCGGATGGCCACCGGGCCGGGCCGCCAGCTCGCCGCCCAGCATTCGCACAGCCTGGAGGCCTATTACGCGCACATCCCCGGATTGCGGGTGGTGGTACCGGCGACGGTGGCCGACGCGCGCGGCATGCTGTGGACCGCGCTGCAGGACCCGGACCCGGTCGTCGTCTTCGAGCCCATCTCGCTCTACAACCTCGACGGAGACCTCGCTGAGGACGCCGGAGCCGTCGATATCGACCGGGCCGTGATCCGCCGGCCGGGAACCGATGCCACCGTCGTCGGCTACGGCGCCACGGTCTCGATCGCCCTGACCGCTGCCGAACAGCTCGCCGGTGAAGGCATCGACGTGGAAATGATCGACCTGCGCACTCTGCGCCCACTCGATGAGGCCACGATCACCGAATCGCTGACCCGCACCCACCGGCTGGTGATCGTGGACGAGGGCTGGCGCAGTGTCGGTATCGCCGCGGAGATCGCCGCCCGCGCCGCCGAACACGCCTACTACGACCTGGACGCCCCGATCGGCCGGGTGTGCACGGCGGAGGTTCCGATCCCGTACGCGCGTCAGCTCGAGGAGGCCGCGCTACCACGACCGGAAGCGGTGGCCGACGCTGTGCGGGCGGCGGTCAGCTGAGGTGACGGAATTCCGGATGCCCTCGCTCGGTGCCGATATGACCGAGGGCACGTTGCTGCACTGGCTCGTGCGGCCCGGCGACACCGTGCGCGCCGGCGACGTGATCGCCGAGGTCGACACCACCAAATCCGCGATCGAGATCGAATGCTTCGAGACCGGGGTGATCGGCACCATCCTTGTGCCGGAGGGCCGGACGGTTCCGGTGGGGACGGCCCTGGCGACCATCGAATCCGCCGACCAGGCGGTTGCGACGGCGCCGGAGCCGCAATCCGGTACCGAGGAGAGTTCGCCCGTGCCCACCGGATCGCCCGTCTCCGGCAGTGGGCAGCAGGCCAACGGCGCAGGCTCGGCCGACGCCACCGCGACGCACGATTTCCGCGCCACCCCGTTGATCCGGCGCCTCGCCGCCGAGGCGGGAATCGACCTGACGGCGGTGCGCGGATCCGGCCCGCACGGAAGGATCATGCGGGCCGATATCGACGCGGCCGTAGCCGCCTGTGCACCCGCGCGCCCCACCGCGCCAGTGCCCGAGCCCGGAAGTGCCGCGCCCGCCGGCGCGCCGGTCACGTCGAATGCGGCGGCTCCCCGCGAGAGTCCGCCTTCGCGGCGAGCCTCCGGGTACGCACGTCGATTGGCTGCCGAAGCCGGTGTCGATTGGGCGTCGCTGGACGGTTCGGGACCCGGCGGGGCGGTACGCGCCCGGGATGTCCGCGCCGCGATCCCGCCCGAATCGGACGCGGTGCGCCCGGCACCGGGACCGGCCGCGGAATCGGTCACACCCCCCACGAGCGCCGCAACCCGAGGCGGTGCCGTCGCCGGGGCGACGTCGGCGGGCGGCCGTGACCGGGCGGCGATCCGGCGGCAGATCGCGGCGGCGATGACCCGGTCCAAACGTACGGTGCCGCACTACTACCTGTCCGACGATATCGATGTCGACGCCGCGGTGCGCCGGCTGCGAGAGACCAATACGCACGCCCCGGTCGCCGACCGGATCGTGCCGTCCGCGCTACTGCTGTGCGCCGCCGCCCGGGCCGCCGCGACAGTCGGCGAATTGAACGGGCACTGGATCGGCGACGAGTTCCGGCCCGCGCCGCAGGTCCATCTCGGGGTGGTGGTGTCGCTGCGCGGTGGCGGTATTCTCCTGCCTACCATCCCCGACGCCGACCAGCTGCCGGCTGCCGCGATGATGGCCGCGCTCCGGGGTGTGGTGGCCCGCGCCCGGGAGGGCCGGTTGCGCTCGTCCGACACGGTCGACGCCACGATCTCGGTGACGGCTCTGGGCGAGCCGGGGGTGCGGGCGATTTTCGGTGTCGTTCCGGCGCCGCAGGTGGCCATCCTGGGATTCGGCGCCGTCACCGAACACCCCTGCGTGGTGGGCGGTTCGGTCGAGGTCCGGTCACAGGTGACGGTGACGCTGTCGGCCGATCACCGGGCCAGCGACGGAGCGCTGGGCGCCCGGCTGCTGGCGACCGTGGGGGAGTTGCTTCGACATCCCGAGGAGTTGTGATGATGGAATCCGGAACACTGTCCGCAGACCAGGCCGATCAGCTGGTGCGGGTATCGCTGCGCGGGTTCGACACCGAGGAGCGGATCGCCCGCCTCGCCGACGACCAGCCGTTGCGCAGCGCTCTCGAGCTGGACTCGATAGATTTCCTGACCTTCGTGGAGCGCCTGTCCGCCGGATCCCGGCGGATAGACGAAAGCGACTATCCCCGACTTGCCACGATCGGCTCGTGCGTCGAATTCCTGACCGCGACCGATTGAGGCGAGCAGAGTATCGGTCCGGGATCGTCGCTCGATGTTCACGGCATCCGTGCCGCGATCCGGAACCTGTCGAAGGTTGGGAGTAGAGGTGCTCCCCGGCAGAGCAGTGGGGGCGGTAGTGGGGCGGTTATCGCCCGCCCGGGCCGGACGGACGGGGCCGCCGCGACTTACGAATGAGGCGGCGAGCAGCGTAGACGAGTGCGCCCGCCGCGAGGACCGCGGTGCCGGTGAGCACGGCGGGCAACGGAAGCGTCGCTGCGAGGACCAGACAACCCAGCAGACCGGCCGCGGGAACAACGCGGCGCCTACCGTCCGGAAGCGTCCACGCTGAGGTGTTGGCGACCGCGTAGTAGACCAGAACCCCGAACGACGAGAACCCGATGACCGCGCGCAGATCGGCCACCGCGGCGAGCAGCGCGACGGTGACCCCGACCGCGAGTTCCGCGTGGTGGGGGACCTGCAGGCGCGGGTGCACCGTTGCCAGGGTGCGGGGTAGGTGCCCGTCGCGCGCCATCGCCAGGGTGGTGCGTGAGACACCGAGGACGAGCGTGAGCAGGGCGCCGAGAGCCGCGACCGCGGCGCTCACCCGCACCACCGGTTCCAGCAATCGCGCCCCGGCCGCCACGACCACCTGCGACAGCGGGGCCGGGGTGGCGGCGAGTCGCTGCGGACCGAGCACGAGGAGGGCGGCCACCGCAAGGGTGACGTATACCCCCAGCGTGATGCCCAGTGCGAGCGGTACCGCGCGTGGGATGGTGCGGGCGGGATCCCGGACCTCCTCGCCCAGCGTGGCGATTCGCGCATATCCCGCGAACGCGAAGAACAACAGGCCTGCTGCCTGGAACACACCCGCGACGGTGATCTCGGTACCGAGGCGGAGGTTGGCGGAGTCCGCGGTGGGGGCGGTGAACGCGACGGCGGCGATGGCGGCGAGCACCGCGAGCACGCCGGTGACGAGTACCCGGGTCAGCCACATCGACTTCCGGCCCCCGGCCATGGTGATCGCGGTGAGCGTGACCACCGCGGCGACCGCCACCGTATGTGCGTGGGCGGGCCAGGCATACAGGCCGACGGTCAGCGCCATCGCCGCGCAGGAGGCGGTCTTGCCCACCACGAACGACCAGCCGGCGAGGTGGCCCCAGAATTCGCCGAGGCGTTCGCGCCCGTAGACGTAGGTTCCGCCGGCGGCCGGGTAGTGCGCCGCCAGCCGCGCCGAGGACATCGCG
>NZ_JBSFRU010000391.1:0-5467 GCF_053589395.1 Nocardia sp. NPDC003345 | reverse complement strand
GGTAGCGGCGGGCCAGCCGCCGCAAGGCGGCGCGGGTGGCGGTTGCGGGGTCGGCCAGGTCGGGTCCGGGCCGCGATCGTGCCAAAGATTCGCGGGAGATGGCGACCTCATTCGGTATCGATGCCCAGCGCTACGACCGGGCCCGCCCCCGCTACCCCGAGGAATTGATCGCGCGCGTTCTCGCCGGGACGCCCGGCGCCGAAGTGCTCGATATCGGCTCCGGTACCGGTATCGCGGCCTGCCAGTTCCAGGCGGCGGGCTGCGCGGTACTCGGAATCGAGCCCGACGCCCGGATGGCCGAATTCGCGCGGGCACGCGGCCTGCGCGTGGAGGTCGCGACCTTCGAGGAATGGCAGCCGGGCGGACGGAGATTCGACGCGGTCGTCGCCGCGCAGTCGTGGCATTGGGTCGACCCGGGCGCCGGCCCGGCCAAGGCGGCCGAACTACTGCGCCCCGGGGGACGGCTGGCGATTTTCGGTCACGTCTACGAACCACCGGCCGATATCGCGGCACCCTTCGCCACCGCCTTCGCGCGGGTGGTGCCGGATTCCCCCTTCGCCGCGGGGCCGGCCCGCCGTCCTCTCGAACTGTATCGGGCCGGATATACGAGTTTCGCCGACCGCATCCGCGCGACCGGGCAGTTCGACGAACCCGAACAGTGGCAATTCGACTGGCAGCGGTCCTATACCCGGGATGAATGGCTCGAACTGCTTCCCACGACCGGGGGCCTCACCGGACTGCGCCCCGATCAGCTGGCGGAGATCCTGGACGCGGTCGGCGCGGCCATAGACGGGCTGGGTGGTGTATTCACCATGGATTACACCACCCTCGCCACCGCCGCACTCCGCACCGGCGAGTGACACCCGGACCCCGTCGGCGACCGCTTCATACGGCCCCGCTCGACGGCGGGGCATCCGGGGTCGGTCAGTCGTCCTCGTCGTGGATCTGGAACTCGGGCGAGGTGCCGCTGATGGGGATACGGTCGGTACCGGATTTCACCGCGTCGCCGAAGTACCGGATCCGGTAGCTACCCGCAGTCGCGTCGGCGGGGCTGTGCCACGCGATGGTGATCCGCGAACTCGAGGCGGGACCGCGCGACCATCGGAAGGTGGTGGTCCAGTCGCTGTCGTCGGCGATCGTCCGCCAGCGTTCCCCGTCGCGCCGCTGCACCATGAGATAGGTACTGCCGCGATGCAGGTCGTGATTCGGGTAGGCGCCGGCGAATTCGACGGTTACCGGTTCCCCGGCGCGGTAGGCCGGCTCGGGCGCGGTGAGCACATCACCGAATTCGTAGCCGACCGGCGGGAAGTCCGGCTGCGGTACGGCCTTCGCGGCCCGCTGCGCCTCGGACAGATCCGGAGCGGTGATATCGGACGAGGCGGGCTCCCCCGCACGCATCGCGGTCGCCAGCCGCGCCGCGACCTGCTGCAGGGCCGGTAGCTCCCATCGGCCGAACAGGGTGCTCGCCCCCTCATAACGCTGGGCGTCGTACTCCTCGGGAGTGGTCACGTAATGGATATAGGCGTTGCTGTACCCGGCGATCAGCACAGCGGCCGGCTCGGCACCCAGTATCGCCGCCACCGTCCGCCGCAGCCGCAGGCCGGCCGCGATCGTCACCTCACCCGGGATACCCAGCAGATACAGCTCGCCGATCTGCAGGAGTTGGACCGGCACTATCTCCTGTACGTACGGTCCGAACCGGTTCAGCAGGCCGCCCGGGGCGACGATCGCCTTGGGCGCCTGGGCGTCCCGCAGCGCGGGCGCGAACCGGTATGCGCACCGAGACAGCAGATCCCAGCCCGGATTGCGCCCCTCGCGGAAGGTCTTCCAATGCGTGGGCCCGTCGTGGCCCGCGCCGGCGAAAGCGGCCGCACCCCCGGCCGGGCGGCCGGTACGGTGTTCGCGTTCGTCTCCGGTGAACTCCGCCGATACGGTCACCGCCGACAGATCGACGTTGACCGACCGGGAATCGATGGCACCGGCCATCCGCGGCATATATCCCGCGGCGAGTTTCGCCGCGACCTCGTACTGGCGCAATCCGATGATCCGGGTGTTCTCGAACTCGTCGGAGGTAGGACCCGCGCCGGGACCACCGTCCAGGTTGGGCGACATATCACCGGCGTTGGTCTGCGCGAAGGCCGCGACGAAGTCGGGGTCGGGGTCGGCCAGGTAGTTCACACCCTCCACCACGTGCTCCCAGTGGTAGGCCGCGTACCCCTTGTTGTCACCGCTGATCAGCGTGTTGTGGTTCGTCATCGAGGTGCAGTGGGTCGCGAACCAGTTGACGGCGCCGACCGGTTCGCCGTCGCGATCGATACGCAGCAGGGTGGTCTGCGGATCGATGCCGTCGGGAAAGAAATCCCGCTCGTCCTGCGGATTCCGGTCGAACGCGGCCCGGGAGCGGTTGACACTGGCCTCACGCAATTCGCCATGGGCCAGGCGCAGGGTGGCCGGGGCGATATCCTCGTGCGCGCGCTCGATCGCTTCGACGATGCCGTCGACGATCGCCGCGAAGGTCGCCGGCCGGTACCCGCCCGAGCCGTTGTACAACCGGTGATGCGAATAACCGCCGGGCCCGCAGTGGGTGTGGGTCGCGGTGAGCATGACATTCGACTCCGTGTAGATATCCCCGAAACGTTGCGCCAGCCGGCGCAGCACCTCCTGGGTGACACTGGAGAAGATCAGGGGCAGGTCGTTCACGACCAGCAGTACCCGCTGGTCCACGATCGGATCGACGAAAACGAAAGCACGGGAACGTAACCGGAGGTGTATTCCGGTCGCCTTCTGATCGGCCTTGCCGTAGCCGAGCATGCCGGCCTCGACCGGTTCGCCGGTGATATCGGCAATGCCACGCCCGACCAGGTGGCGGTCGGTCGAATAGTTCGTGTCCGGCATCGACCTCTTCTTCTGTCCTGCTGAAACCGGCCCGCGGCCGCGAGCCGTACTCGTTCGCAGACAAACTAGCAAGGACGCGGACCGGCGCCGTATCGCACCGCACCGCCCCGCTCTTCGCGGGCACAACGGGTTCCGGCCGTGCGGTCGGATCGGGACGCCCGGCGGTACTCACCGGAGCGGCGCGCGTGACGTTCAGGCCGAGACGGCCGGGTCGAGAACGACCTTCACCGCCCCATCGGACTTCTCCTGGAACATCCGGTAGGCCGCCGGCGCCGCGTCGAGCGGAAGCCGATGCGTGGCGAAGGTCTCCACACCGAGCGGGTCCCCGTCGAGCAGCAGGGGCATGATGTCGTCGGCCCACCGGGTGACATTGGCCTGGCCCATCCGCAATTGGATCTGCTTGTCGAACAGCACCCGCATCGGGATCGGATCGACCATCCCGCCGTACACCCCGATGAGCGATATCGTCCCGCCGCGTCGCACGATATCGATCGCGCTGTGCAACGCCCCCAGCCGATCGATGGCCGCGGTATCACTGACCTTCTCGGCCAGCGCGTCGGGCATATGCGCCACGGCCCGTTGCGCGGCGGAGCCGACGGGTGACCCGTGCGCTTCCATACCCACCGCGTCGATGACCGCGTCGGTTCCCCGGCCGTCGGTGCGATCGCGGATCGCCTCGCCCAGCCGGTCACCGGCCTCATCGAGGTCGATGGTCTCGATGCCCCGGGCCGCGACCCGCGCCAGGCGTTCCGGCACCCTGTCCACCCCGATCACCCGGCAGCCCCGATGCGCCGCTACCCGGCACGCCATATCCCCGATCGGGCCCAGACCCAATACGGTGACCGATTCCCCGGCCCCGACATCGGCGTATTCCACGGCCTGCCAGGCGGTGGGCAGCACATCCGAGAGGTACAGGAATCGCTGGTCGTCCGGCCCTTCCGGCACCTTGATATGGGTGGCGCCGGCGTGCGGCACCCGCAGGTACTCCGCCTGTCCTCCGGGGACCCGGCCGTAGAGCTCGGAATATCCGAACAGGGCCGCGCCACTGCCCTGCTCCGACACCTGCGTCGTCTCGCACTGGGTCGGCAGGCCCTGCGCGCACATATAGCAGGTGCCACAGCTGATCTGGAAAGGGATGACCACGCGGTCGCCGCGGCGCAGGTTCGCGACTTCGCTGCCGACCTCCTCGACGATGCCCATGGGTTCATGGCCCAGGATGTCGCCCCGGCTCATATAGGGACCGAGTACCTCGTACAAATGCAGGTCGGATCCGCATATCCCCGAGGAGGTCACCCGGACGATCGCGTCGGTGGGCGCCTCGATCCGGGGATCGGGGACGGTTTCGACCCCGACGTCCCGGCGGCCCTGCCATACCACTGCCTTCATCGCTGCTCCTCCTTCCGCACGCGCGATACCCGCCGCCGTATGGCGGATCGGGCATCGTCACGTCCGCTACGCGCTGCCCCGCGCGGGCAGCTGTTCGCCCACGAACTCGGCGATCTTCTCCAGCGCGCAGGTAACGGTCCGGTCGAGGATCTGCCCCGGTTCGCCGTCGAACCGGTGATGCCAGGTGGTGGCGCCCGCCGGCGTCGCCGCCGCGAACCAGACCGAACCCACCGGTTCGCCGTCCTGCGTATCGGGACCGCCGACCCCCGTCACCGCCACGGCGAAATCCGCGGCGAGGAGTTCCCGGACTCCCCGCGCCATCGCCTCGGCGGCGCGCTCGCACACCACCGGCACGTCCGGCAACCCCAGTGCCCGCTGCTTGGCCTGCTTCGAATAGGCCACCACGCCCCCGAGGAACCATTCCCCGGAGCCGGGTGCGGCCCCCAGGGCGGCCGCCAGATTGCCGGCGGTCAGCGATTCCGCCACCGCGATCCCGACACCACAGCGCCGGGCACGCTCGGCGATCAACCGCCCCAATTCCTCATGCGTCATCGCTACCGATGTCATGGCCCTCGGCCGCGGACCGCTCGGCCTCGGCCACCTCGCGCCGCAACCGCTCGGCGGTCTCGTGATCGCCCGCGTCCTCGGCGGTGGTCACATCTTGCTCGAGCTGTGCGATCACATCTCGGGAAACCACTCGAACCTCCTATCGTCGCGACCCCGGCACGCCGGGGCCGACCGTTTCGACAACGCCAGGCGCCTACCCTCGGAATCCGCGGCCAAACCGGCGTTCGGGAATCGGGACCGCGGTGCACGGCCCCTGGGACGCCACGATCCACGAAGGCCTCCAGCCCCTGGACCAGGGCATACACTGGCCACCATGACCGATGACTCATCCGGCGTCGATCCGCGCGGTTCGGTGCGTTCATGGGGCATTCTCCGCAAGCATTCGGCCATGCCGGGGTTGCCGCCGGTGGTGTGAACCCCGTACACGCGACGGCGGGAGCCAAGCACGTGATCTCACGATTGGTGATCTTCGGCGGCACCGGCGACCTCGCCGGCCGCTATCTGCTGCCCGGTCTGGGGGGGGGGGGCGCCCCCCCCCCCCGAGAAACCGACGACAAATAGGGAGAGAGTGGTGGGGGGAGAGATAGTGTTTGAGTGTGGGTAGTTATAGGGGTGGGGA
>NZ_JBSFRU010000390.1:0-5491 GCF_053589395.1 Nocardia sp. NPDC003345 | reverse complement strand
CATACGGTCCACGACGTCGGTGGCCGGGGCGAACAGGTCCACCGCGTGGCCGCCCAGCCCCAGCCGGGGGCGGGGCGTTCGTTCCACCACCACCGGATCGAATCCGAAGCGGTCCAGCCAGTAGGCCAGGACCGGTCCGGCGACGCTCGCGCCCGAGATCAAGATGTCCACAACAGCTCCCCGGAGTTTCTTTACTTATCGGTCGGTAAGTTACTTTACTTACCGGGCGGTCGAACGGCTAGAGTGTCTTTGTGCCCCGACCGCGATCCACCGACACCCGAGAGCGCATCCAGGCCGCCGCGCTGGAATTGTTCGCCACCCGCGGCATCCGGGAGACCAGCCTGCGCCAGATCGCCGAGCGGCTCGAGCTGAGCAAACCCGCCCTCTACTACCATTTCTCGTCACGCGAGGATCTGCTGCGGAGCCTGGTGCAACCGCTGGCGGACGATATCGAGGCCATGATCGCCGCGGACGAATCCCGGTCCGGAGGTGCGCCGGTGGACGCCCGGAACCTGCTGGCCAGGTATTTCGACATCTCCTACGAGCACCGGGCGGTGACGGCGTTGCTGTTGCGTGACGCCGCCCCGCTGGGTGAACTGGGGTTCCTGCGCGATGTGGTCGATTGGCGCCGGCGCCTCACGACGCTGCTGGTGGGGCCGGAGGCCGATATCGCCGCCCGGGCGCGGGCCATCGTCGCGCTCGGCGGCCTCGGTGACTGTCTCGTGCTGCTGGCGGAGGCGCCGGTCGCCGAACTCCGTGCCGCCGCCCTCGACGCGTCCTGTGCGGCGCTGGGCTACGAACCCGCCGGCTGAGTAATCGGGGCCGGTTCCGGCCCGGCATGTTCCGCGATGTCACCCGGGCGTCGTAGGTTCGGGTCCATGACCACTTGGAGCGACTTCACCGCGGAGGCGCCGCGCATCAGTGAGATCTTCCGGCGCCGGCATATCGCGACCAGCAATCTGTGCATGCTCGCCACCCTGCGTTCCGACGGCTATCCCCGGATCAGCCCGGTCGAACCGATCATCTTCGAGGAGAAACTGGTGATCGTCGGCATGCCCGGCACCACCAAATTCCGCGATCTCGTCCGGGACGCCCGCTTCTGCCTGCACACCGCGACCGTGGACACGATGGTCACCGAGGGCGACGCGAAGATTTTCGGCACGGTGGTCGACGATCCGGACACCGGCCTGCACGCCCGTTTCGCCCAGCATCTGTTCGAAGACAGCGGAATGGATCTGCGTGACCAGCCGTTCGAGCACTTCTTCGTCGCGGATCTCACCTCCGCCTCGGCGGTCGAGGTCGGTGACGAACTGCTGAAGGTCACCATCTGGAAGCCGGGCGAGGGGGAGCGGGTGGTGGAGAAGCGATAACCGGCGAGCGGGATCTCAGGGCACGCCCAGGAGCCGCAACCCGGCCGTGGTCCCGGCGGCGGCCAGCAGGACGACCGGCAGCGGCACCCGCCGCCAGGCGAGCGCACCGGCGACCAGCACTCCGGCGGGGCGGGCCGCGCCCGCCCCGCCGTGCCCCTCGGTGAGTGCGGTGGTCGCCATGAGCGCGGTCAGCACGATCACCGAGACCGTCGCCAGCGCCGTGGCCGACCTCGGGCCCAGGGACACCCGGGCCCCCAGCAGCGGTCCGGCGATCCGGAACGCGAAGGTTCCGGTGGCGAGGGCCGTGATCGCCGCGAGCAGCGGCGCGGTGCCGGTCATCGCCGGTCTCGCCGCGGTATCGCGGCCGCCAGGCCGGCGACGGCGAGCAGGAGGGGGACTCCGCTGGGCAGCAATGGTGTCGTGACCAGGGCGAGCGCGGCGCCGGTGAGCGCGGGCCACCGCACCCGGGGATCGCGCAGCGCGGGCAGGACCAGTGCCAGCAGGACGGCCGGGAACACGGCGTCGAGACCGAAGGCGGCGGGGTCCGGGAGCAGGGTGCCCAGCCGCGCTCCCGCCAGGGTGCCCAGCGGCCAGGCGAGCAGGATGCCGAGCCCGCAGAACGTGTACGCGGCCCGGCCGCGCCGGGCGGAAGGCTGGGCGAGCGCCAGTGCGACCGTTTCGTCGTTGAGCAGATGGGCACGTCCGGCGGTCTGCCAGCCGGTGCCCAGTACGCCGGGAATCGAGAGGCCGTAGGTGAGATGGCGGGCGTTGACCAGGAGTCCGGCGGCCAGTGCGGCCGTCACGCTACCGCCGGCGGCGAGGACGCCGAGAAACAGCATTTCCGATCCGGCGGCCAGGACCAGCAGGCCCAGGGTCAGGGGTAGCCAGGCCGGGAATCCGGCGGCCGTGGCGGTCGCCCCGTAGGACACCCCGATCACGCCCACCGCGGCGCACAGCAGCGCGATCGTCGCGCGTGTCTCCCCATCGGTTGTTCGCCATAACGAACGCATGGATATCATGATGAACACCGCACGGGTGTTCGTCAAATCGAACAATCGACTACTGGAGCGAACATGACCGATCGTGGGCACCACACCGCGCCGCAGGCGGTGATCGCCGCCGCGCTCCGCCGGGAACGCGCCCGCGCGGGGTTGTCCCTCACCGAGATCGCCAGGCGGGCCGGTATCGCCAAATCCACGCTGTCCCAGCTGGAATCGGGGGCCGGCAATCCGAGCCTGGAAACTCTCTGGGCGCTGTGCCTCGCGCTGGATATCCCGTTCTCACGCCTGCTCGACCCGCCGCGGCCGCGGCAGCAGGTGATCCGCGCCGGCGACGGGCCGGCGGTCCATTCCGGGCAGGCCGACTATCACGCGGTCCTGCTGGCCGCGAGCCCGCCGGGCGCCCGCCGCGATATCTACCGGGTGACCGCCGAGCCCGGACACCGCCGGGAATCGCAGCCGCATATGCCCGGCGTGGTCGAACATGTCCTGCTCGGCGCGGGCCGGGCTCTGGTCGGCACCGCCGACGCGGCAGTGGAACTGGAGGCGGGCGACTACATCGTGTATCCCGGGGATATCGCCCACATCTTCGAGGCATTGGCCCCGGGCACCGAGGCGATGCTCATCTCCGAGCACGCCTGATGCCGGCCGCCGATCCCGGAATCAGTCGCCGCTGAACCGCGGCGCCCGGCGCTCCAGCATGGCCGCGACGGCCTCGTCGTGGTCGGCCGTGTGATGGGTGATGGCCTGCATGGCCGCCGAGAGCTCCAGCAGGGTCTCCAGGCTCTGGTGCTGGCCCTCGCGCAGCAGGCGTTTGGTCATCCGGAGGGCGTGTGGCGGATTGGCGGCGATCTCGGCGGCCAGCCGGTGCGCGGTGTCCAGGAGCCGGTCGGGTTCGACGACCTCGTTGACCATGCCCCATTCCAGTGCGGTGGCCGCGTCGATCGCGGCGCCGGTGAACGCCAGCTGGTTCGCCCGGGCCGTGCCGACCGCCCGGGGTAGCAGCCAGGCGCCGCCGTCGCCGGGGATCAGCCCGAGTTTGACGAAGCTCTCGGCGAAGGTGGCGGTGGTGGCGGCGATGCGCATATCGCACATCAGGGCCAGATCGCAGCCCGCGCCGACGGCGGGGCCGTTCACCGCCGCGATGGTGGGAATCTCGCAGTGGTACAGGGCCTTCGGGATCCGCTGGATGCCGTGCCGGTAACCCTGGCGCAGATCGGCGGGGGCGCCGCCGAACATCCCGGCCTTATCGCGCATGTGCTTGATATTGCCGCCCGCGCTGAACGCGGTTCCCGCGCCGGTGAGGATCGCCACCCGGACGGTGTGGTCGCGATTGACCTCGTGGACCGCGCTCTCCAGCGCGTCGATGGTCGCCTCGTCGGAGATGGGATTGCGCTGCTCGGGATTGTCGATGGTCCAGACGACGATATCGCCGGTGCGCTCGACGCGAACGGGTGCGGTCACGGATGCTCCTCGGGCCACGGTGCTGCGGGTGTCATCGCACACAATGCCCGATCGGACCGGTGGGCGGGGGTTCGCGGTGGGGCCGGCGCCGGTTACGGCGGTGCCCGCGCCCGCCGGGCGGGGCGTGCTCCGATGGGCGAGTTCGCGGGTCAGCCGCGCGGCATACCCGGCGAGATTGCGGGTGCGGGCCTCCACTCGCAGCAGCGTGTCGTCCAGTTCGGCCGCGGAGATATCGGTGAGGTCGACAGCGAGCAGGGCGCCGACCGCGTGCTCCAGGGCGCCGACCTGGTCCCGGAGCTCGCGATTCGAACACATGTTCTAATCATATCGGATATCGCCGACGGCTTCGCGGTGGCTTCCGTGGCCGGTCTCCGGCCGCGGGCAAACCCGCTTGATGAATGAGCTTGCACGGTCATGCATAATCATCACATGGCTGATCTCACGGATATGCCCGACCGGAGCGCACCCCTGCGGGTGGCCGTCGCCGGTGCCAGCGGTTACGCGGGCGGCGAAGTGCTGCGCCTGCTGCTGGCCCATCCGGAGTACCGAGCCGGGCGCCTCGAGATCGGGGCGCTGACCGCCGGAAACAACGCGGGAACCGCCCTGGGGGCGCTGCAGCCGCAGCTGCTGCCGCTGGCCGACCGGATCCTCGCCCCGACCACGGCCGCCGAGCTCGCCGGTCACGATGTCGTCTTCCTCGGCCTGCCGCACGGGCAGTCGGCGGCGCTGGCCGCCGAACTCCCGGAGTCGACGGTGATCATCGACTGCGGCGCCGATTTCCGCCTCACCGACCCGGCGGCCTGGGACCGCTACTACGGCGGCCCGCACGCCGGCAGCTGGCCCTACGGCCTGCCGGAACTGCCCGGCGGCCGGGCCGCGCTGCGCGGTGCGACCCGGATCGCGGTACCCGGCTGCTACCCCACCGTCGCCAGCCTGGCCTTGGCGCCCGCGGTCGCCGCGGGGATCGTCGAACCCGATGTCACCGTGGTCGCGGTCAGCGGGACCTCCGGCGCGGGCCGCAAACTGGACGTCGGCCTGCTCGGGTCCGAGGTCATGGGTTCGGCGCGGGCCTACGGCATCGCCGGGGCGCACCGGCACACACCGGAGATCGCGCAGAACCTGTCCGCGGTGGCCGGTGCGCCGGTCCGGGTGTCGTTCACTCCCGTGCTGGCGCCCATGCCGCGCGGCATCCTCGCCACCTGCACCGCGCCGGTGCTGGTGGACTCGGCGCAGGCGCGCACCGTCTACGAGAAGGCCTACGCCGACGAGCCGTTCGTGCATCTGCTCCCCGAGGGAGTGCTCCCGCAAACCGGCGCCGTGCTCGGTGCCAACGCGGTGACCTTGCAGGTCACCGTGGACCCCGACGCCGGCCGCCTGGTGATCATCGGGGCGATCGACAATCTGACCAAAGGCACCGCCGGTGGCGCGGTGCAGTCCATGAACCTCGCGCTCGGCCTCGACGAGACCGCCGGGCTGTCCAATGTAGGAGTGGCCCCGTGACCGCCGAGACCCCCGGCACCCTCGTTCACAACCAGGGCGTCACCGCGCCCCTCGGATTCCGGGCGGCGGGTATCGCCGCGGGGATCAAGGCCGGCGGTAGACCCGATCTGGCGCTGGTGTTCAACGAAGGCCCCGAGTACGCCGCGACCGGAGTCTTCA
>NZ_JBSFRU010000389.1:0-5521 GCF_053589395.1 Nocardia sp. NPDC003345 | reverse complement strand
GCTGGCCGAACTTGGCGTTATCGGCGGCGATCAGCAGATCGCAGATCATGGCCAGTTCGCAGCCGCCGCCCAGGGCGTATCCCGCGACCGCGGCGATGGTGGGTTTGCGGAACTGGGCCAGCCGCTCCCAGCGGGCGAAATAGTCGTCCAGGAACATATCCATGTACGATTTCGGCTGCATCTCCTTGATATCGGCCCCGGCCGCGAAGGCCCGCTCGGAACCGGTGATCACTACGGCGCCGATCTCGTCGTCGCGTTCGACCTCGTCGAGCGCGGCGATCACATCGTCGAGGACCTGAGCGTTGAGCGCGTTGAGCGCCTTGGGCCGGTTCAGCGTGATGAGGGCGACCCCATCCTTACGCTCCAGCAGAATCGTCTCGAAGTCGGTCACGGCGCATCCTCTGGTTCGTAATGGTCATGAACATCGGTGACGATACCGGGCGCCGGACGGGCCGAATCGATGCGGCTCGGCGGCGCGCACGGCACCGGCTAGGACTCCAGGCGGATCATGATCTCCGCCATCCGCGCCTCGATCCAGGCGCATATCGTGTCGCCGTCCATCCCGGTCATCTTCTCGTCCGGCCCCATCGCGTACCGGCCGTCGCCCGGGATATCGCGCCAGACCAGGCCCACGTGGATGATGCCCCGCTCCCGGAACCCCAGATGCCCCTGGATCACCTTCAGCACACCGGCATCCGGCCCCGGGGCGATATCCGGCGCGACCGGCGCGCGGGTCTCCCCCGCTCCGGGGGCCATATCCCCGGTGAGGAGTCCGGCCACCGACCCGGGATCGCTGCCCGCATCGATATCGGGCAGCAGATCGACCACCTCCCGTCCCAGCGCCGCGGACCGGCATCCGGCGATATCGAACCCGCCGGAATGGGCCACGGTCTTCCCCGGCCGCTGAGTGATCACATAGCCGCGATCGTCACGCCGGACCGCGTGGACCCGGATGCACTGCCGCGGGTCGGTGTGGTGGTTCTCGTTCCACAGGTTCGCGGTGACCATGATGTCGGGCCGGGTGAGAGTGTGGACCATGGCGTCGAATTCCGGATCGGCCGAACGCCGTAGCTCTTCGCGTACCGCGTCCTTCTCCGCCTCGTAGTCGTCGGCGAACAAGGTATCGCTGGTGAAGGTGAACGGACGCGGCAGGCGGCCACCGATACGCCGGTCCTCACACAGCACCTTGAACTGCAGCCCGGTGAGATTCCAGCGATGGCCGCCGGGCCCGGCGCCGGGCGTCATTCCTCGATTTCCATATTCCGGTCGAGCCGCTCCACCAGCAGGTCCATCTGTTCATCGACCCAGGCGATCAGGTCCTCGGTCCCCATTCCCGTCGCCGACGGCGCCGTATGGTTCGTGGGGATCACGTACCGGCCGTCCCCCGCCACATCGCGCCACAGCATTCCCATCTCGATACGACCGCGGGGACCGTATTTGGAACGTCCCTGCACCACCCGGATCGAGCCGCTGCGGATCGCCGCCGTACGCAGGAACGTCAGCGCGCGGTCGTAGTCGTTGACCGCGTCCTCGTCCTCGTCCTCGTCGTAATCGGAGATCATCGACCCGGACGAGCTGTATCCGGGTTCGAACCTGGGATCACGCGTGGTATCGGGAATCCTGGTGTCGGGCAGCCGTCCGGCACGGGCGAACGGCACCCGCGACAGCACGATATCGCCCAGTGCGTGCGGATCGCATTCGGCGATATCGAAACCCGCCGCGTGGTGCACCGTCGCGCCGGGGCGCTGGGTGATCACGAATCCCCGGGCGCGCTGCCGGAACGCATGGACGCGGACCCGCGTTTCGGGATTGTCGAAATCGGCGTCCCCGCCGAAGGCCTGCAGGCTGACGAAGACATCGGGTTTGGCGAGCGCGACACCGAACGCGTCCAGTTCACCGTTGTAGCGGGTCCGCAGATTCCGGGAGACCTCGGAGAGTTCCCATTCGAGGTCGTCGGCATAGCGGATGGAACTGGTGAAGACCAGCGGCCGGGGCAACCTGCCCTCGGTGTGGTCTCCGCACAGCGCCCGGAACTCCAGATCGGTGAGTTCCCAGCTCCTCACGGTTCGATCACCGGCTTCACCCGGTCCGGGATCTCGAAGACGTCATCCATGTTCTCGCGGCCCTGCAGGAACTTCGACGGTTTGTAATCGTTCTGGCCACCCGCGTTGGCGGCCCCGCCGCCCGGCGCTCCGCCCATCGGTGCCCCGCCCATCGGTGTCGAGGAACCGGTGGGTGATCCGTAGCCGCCGGCGGGGTCCAGTCCCGGTCCGGCCAGCGCGGCCCGGGGGAACAGCTGCGATTGCGACTGCTGCGGTTCGGGGTAGGGGGCCATCGGCTGCTCCGGAGTGGGAGCACCGCCCGGCAGGCCCGCACCGCCACCGCCGGCCCCCGCTCCGGCGCCACCGCCGAACGCGTTGGCCAGCTGGCCGAGTTGCTCGCGGGCCGGGTCCATCAGGCTCTGGAGATGCTGCTGGATCTGGCTGGGATCCAGCATCCGGGCCAGTTCGTCCATTCCGGGAAGACCGCTGCCGAGCTGGGCGAACGCCTGGATGCCCTGGGTGAGCAGATTGGATAGGATGCCCAGCGGGTCCTGGCCGCTGCCACCGGCGCCGCTGCTGCCCGGGCTCGACCAGCTGTTGCCCGGGGTGCCGTCGCCGAGACCGCCACCGAGGCCACTGCCGCTGCCGGAACCGCCGTCGTTCCCGAAGAGTGTATCGGCGTTGCCGAAAGGCGAGTTCTCGTCCCACAGCGAGGACAGCGGGGTGTTCTTCAGCTCCTCGGGCATATCCTCCAGCGGCACACCGGTGAGCTGCGAGAGCGCGTCCGCGAGGGACGGCTCGCCGGAACCGTCCGATGCCGTGATCTTCCGGTTCTTGAGCGCGTCCGGCAGTTCGGATGCCGGAATACCGGTGAGTTTGCTCAGGAGGTCGGCGGCCGTCGGGTTCTCCGGCATCTCGCTGCCACCGCCTGTGGAGCCCGAACCGGAGCCGCCTTCCGAACCGGGGTTGTTGCCGACGGTCGAACCGGGGCCGCCGGGACTGCTGCCGCCCAGCAGATCCTCGGCCGTGGGCATCTTGGGCATCGAGGGGGACGACTGCTGGCCGGTGTAGGCCGGGCTGCCGCCGCCCTTCTGACTCGGACTCCCGCCGCCGGAGCCGGTACCGCCCGAGGACGCCGTTTCGGGCATGCTCGGCAGACTCGGCATCGACGGGCTGCCACCGGACGAACCGCCGGGTTTGCTGGTGACCGGACCACCGCCGCTGCCCGACCCGCTCCCGGTCGAGCCGGCTCCGATGGGGGTGTCGTACTTGCCCGGGCTGCCCACCCCGGCTCCGGGGCCGCCGCCCGCACCGTTCTGGCCACCCGTGTACTCCGAACCCGAGCCGCCTCCGTAGCCACCGCTACCACCGGGGCCCTGGTTGCCGGCGGCCTCGAGGCCGTCCTCGTAGCCGTCCTCGTACCCTTCTTGGTAGCCGGACTGATAGGTGCTGCCACTACCGGAACCCGAACCGGAACCACTGCCGCTACCGCTGCCGGAACCCGAACCGCTACCCGAACCGGAACCACTGCCCGAACCCGAACCCGAACCGCTGCCGGAACCGCTACCCGAGCCGCTGCCGGAACCGGAACCACCACCGGAACCGTCGCCCTCACCACCCGGTTTCGTGATGGGCCCGTCCAGGACCGGCATCACCTTGACCGTTTCCTTCATCGGTTCGAGGTAGTAGGTGTTGAGGTAGCCGCGGAAATCCCCCAGGTCCGGTTCGTGGCACCCGCCCGGTTCGGTGGGCACACCCGGCATGAACGCCTTCGTATACGCCAGGAAGGTGGAGGCGTAGGCCATGCTGTCGCGTACCTGACCGATCGAATCGATCAGTGGCTGCACGCCATTGCGGTAGTTGCGCACCGCGTCCTGCGCCGCCGCCGATCCCTGGCCCTTCCACGAATCGGCCAGCGGGAAGATGGTGTTCACCAGGCCGTTCAGCTTGTTGCCCAGATCGCTTGCGAGCGAACCCCAGGTCGCCGAGCGGTCCATCACGGCCTGGGCATTGATGTTCTGGCCGTGGTCGTACATCTCCCGCCAGGACACCGCGTCCTGCGCCTCGACCTTGATGGCATCGCCCGGATCCTTGTTGCCGCCGTAGTTCTTCACCCCGGTCGGGATATCGGGACCCTTACCGGTGAACAACGTCGTCCAGTCCGGAGGTTTCACCGCCCCGGCGACCGTGGCGGGGTTGTAGTCCGCCGCACCCTCGCCGGGCTTGATCGCGTCCAGCTGGTCTTTGGACGTCTGATCGACATCCTTGTAGGCCTTACCCGCGGCGATGAAGAGCTGGCTCATACCCTCGAGAACCGTCGCGTGCTCGCGCAGGATTTCGTAGAGGCGGCCGGCCTTCTTGCTGTATACCCCGGCCAGCTGGTTACTGGACGCCAGCGCGCCGAACGGTTTCGGATCCAGCATGTCCAGTTTGTGCTCGGTGATGGCGTTCGCCATTCCCCGCAGGTCGTCGACAAGATCGGCGGCCGCCCGGGCCGCGGTGATCGCGTCCTTGGGGGTGAACTGCAGATGCCCCGAGTTCACCTGCGTCGTGAGATTCGACAGCGTGTTCTGGTCCAGTGCCATGAGCGTTCACTTTCCGTCGTATCCGGCGACCGGCGCCTGCCGCGCCCACCCCGCCCGGGCAGATCATGATCGGATGCGCTGTCAGTCCCGGTCCGCGACCACGGACGCCGGCCCCTGGTCATCCGGTTCGTCGGGCCTGTTCCCCGGCCAGTCCGGTGAATCCGGTGAGACGGTCGGCGTTTCCGGTGGCTGCGGTATCAACCCGGCCAGATCCGGCGCGCCCTCGATCATCTCCGACAACTTCGGCAGCGAATTCCGGTGTTCCAGAAGCGGATCCATGAGCGCCCGCGCCTTCTTCTGGACCTGCGCCGCGGCGTCCTGCACGGCCTTGGTGATGGCGGCGGCGATCTCGTCCATCGTCAGGTCGAGGATATCGTCGGCGAACTTGGTATCGATGAGCAGACCGTCGGCATTCACGGTCACCTCGATCCGCTTCTCCTCGGCCAGCACCGTGGCGGTGAGCAGCGAACGCTTCTTCTGCACTTCCGCGATACCGCGCATCTGATGGCTCAGGCCGGACAGCATGGTCGCCATATCTTCTTGCAGACGTTCGTTCACCACGGCGCTATCTCAGTCCCTCCGGTCCGGGTGCGGACTCCGCGAAGACCGCACCCCCGGATTACAACGCATTCGCGTGAATTTCTCGTGGCGTACAAGAAAATTCGTCGCCGGAGCTCGCCGCACCGCGGGATCGCCCCTGGTGCCGGAGGTACATTCGATGTCGATCGTGGCCGTTTCGACAGGTGGAGCATTAGGCATGGATCCCGCGCGCTGCGTTGTCCTGGTACCGGTCGGCAGCAGGATCGAGCCGAGCTGCGAATCCTCGCTCGAGGAACTGGAACGGCGCGGCTATCCGGTGTGGCGGGTGCCCGGTGGCGCGGCCATCGATCAGGT
>NZ_JBSFRU010000388.1:0-5543 GCF_053589395.1 Nocardia sp. NPDC003345 | reverse complement strand
CCGGGCTGCCCAGCGGATTGCGGGTCACCGACTGCAGGATCGCGCCGCTGAGCCCCAGCGCGGCGCCCAGGACCAGCGCCATCACCACCCGGGGCGCCCGCCACTCCCAGATCACCAGATCGTCACTGCCCACCCCGTCGCCGAACAGCGCCCGCAGCACCCGGTCGGGTGGGATCACGAAATCACCGGTGCCCAGGGCCAGCAGCGCGATGACGAAGGCCGCCGCCAGCAGCACCAGCGACACGATCACGCCGCGCACCCCGAACCGGGCGGTCAGTCCCCGGGCGCGGACGACCCGGACCGTCCGGCCGAAATCGATGGGCGGCGCGCCGCCGTCGCGGCCGGGCGCCTTTCCCGGGGTCGCCGCCGGCGTATCGGACGAGGTGGTCATGACTGCCTCAGCTCCGTGCGGCGGGCGAGCCAGATGAGCACCGGCGCCCCCAGGAACGCCGTGACCACTCCGGCCGCCAATTCGTCCGGCGGAATCGCGATCCGGCCCACCACATCCGCCACCAGAACCAGAGTCGGGGCCAGGACCAGCGAATACGCCACGATCCAGCGGTGATCGGGACCCACGATCCAGCGGGCGATATGCGGAACGGCCAGCCCGACGAAGGTGATCGGACCGACCGCCGCGGTGGCGGTGCCGCACAGCAGGATCAGGGCCAGCGCGGTGAACACCCGGGTGCGCGTCACATGTACGCCGAGGGCCCGGGCCAGATCGTCGCCGAGCGCCACGGCATTGAGCGACCGGGCCGCTATCGCGGCGAGGATCATCCCGGCGAAGACGAAGGGCGCGGCACCGGCGATGACGTCGTAGCCCCGGCCGGTGAGGGCACCCGCGTCCCACTGCCGCATCTTGTCGAAGGCGACGGAGTTCAACAGGATCAGCCCCTTGGTGACGCCGGTGAGCACGGCGGTGACCGCGACACCGGCCAGCGTGAGCCGGATCGGATCGGTACCGCCGCGGCCCACGGTGCCCAACCGGAACACCACCACCGACACTACTGCGGCACCGGCGAATCCGAACCAGACGTACTCGCCGATACTGTCCACGCCGAGGTAGGCCACGGCCACCGCGATGGCGAACGCGGCGCCCGCGTTGACCCCGAGCAGGCCGGGGTCCGCGAGTGGATTACGGGTCAGTCCCTGCATCAGGCAGCCCGCGACACCGAGGGCCGTGCCGGCGAGAAGGCCGAGCAGTGTACGCGGGAGCCGGTACTCATTGACGATCAGGTCGTCGGGAGAACCGTCCGGTTGCCAGAGCGCGTCGAGCAGATCAACGACGGGAATATTCTTCGTGCCGATCGCAATGCTGAGCGCGCAGGCCGAAATGAGACAGACTGCCGCAATAAACCAGCCCGCCCACCTGCGCAAGGAGGCTCTCGTGTGATATTCATAGGATGAACCGGCGGTCATGAGACGGTGCCACACCAATCGTGCATCTGACCTGCCCCTTCCGGTATCTATGACATAAGTCACGGTGGTAACTCACACAATTAGTTACCAACCCTTTATAGTGAGCGCAGGCTAACCTAAGCAAAGCGAGGCTAGCAACAGACTGTGCCGACAACCGCGACCGCGGGATCCGCGGCCAGGAGCCGGCCCCCATCCGGGGACTCGTGCCCCGGCCGTGAGCCGCGGGTACCGAGCAAGAGGTGATGGGATGCGAATACGGGTGCCATACAGCCCCGGTGCGGCCTATTCCCTCTCCAGCGCACGGGCGGCGCATATCTCCGGCCGGAACCGGCCGGGCTGCAAGAAGATAGACAGGGATGAGGGATACATGACGCAGCATTTCGTCACCTGATCGCCCAGGACGACGATCTGACACCGCCGGTGGATTCTCTTCCCACCGGATTTCACCTGCGATTGGGCAGATAACCACCCCGGACGGCCGAATGCGATCCGTCGCGTGCCGGTACCGGGGCGTATCCGGCTGCCTTTTTCGCCGGGAACCGGCCGAACAGCCGTGCCCGGCGACAATCCGCAAAACCATGAGGGACACACGATGAATATCAAGTCGATTGCTGCCACCGCGGCGATGACGGCGGCCGTTCTGGGCGTCGCCGGCGGCACCGCGAGCGCGGACACCTTCGTTCCGCTGCCCGGTGGCGAGAAGCTCGGACCCGGCGTGAAGCTGAGCCGCGTCAACGAGAGCGCGCTGATCTCGCCGTCGCTGTCGGCCAACGGTGCCGGCCGCACCGCCTGGCTCACCGGCCAGGTCTACGCCGACGTCACCGAGACCCCCGAGGGCACCCCCGGTCCCTGGAAGGGCCCGACCAACGCCCCGGGTACCAACAACTCCTCCACCCACGGCACCTCGCGGGTGAGCGCCGGCTACATCGTGGGTTGCCAGGTCAGCATCGGTGACGACGCCATCTCCGCCGGCGCCTCCGTCAGCGTCAACGCCAACGGTGGTGGGATCAGCGGATCGGTCGGCCTGAAGCTCGGCCCGGGTGAGGTCAAGTTCGTCCACGTCGAGGGTGTCGACATCCCGAAGCCCGGTGTCTACTGGGTCGATTACAAGGATGTCGAGATGACCATCGAAGGCTGCGCCGGATACGCGCAGGCCCGTTCCTACGCCGTCGTCGAGATCATCGGCGACCACTATTCGAAGACCACCCTGTACGGAGCTCCGTTCAGCATCGGCTGACATCCGCCGAAACCGGTCGATCACCTCCGTCGCTGAACGGAATTCTCCTCCGAGAGGGAAATAGCAATGTCTGTTATCAAGAAGAGCGCGGTGCGCGCCGCGAGCCTCGCCGCCGCGACCGCCGCCGCTGTCGGCCTGTTCTCGGCCGGTGCGGCCAACGCCGACACCTTCATCCCGCTGCCCGGGGCCGAGCTGCACCACACCCTGCCCAACGGCCTGCAGGTCACCGCCCGCATCGCCAACGAGTCGGCGCTGATCAACCCTTCGATGGGTTCGACTCCGCTGCACCGCAACACCTGGGTTTCGGGTAGCGCGCAGGTCGAGGTGCACGGCAAGCACAAGGGCACCAAGATCACCCCCGGCTACACCGTGGGCTGCCAGGTCGATATCAGCGGCGGCAGCACCAACGCCGGAGCCGGCGCGAGCGTCGCGGGCGAGAACGTCACCGGTAACGCCAGCACCGGTGGCAACCTCACCCTCGGCCCCGGCCAGGCCACCTCGTTCCTGCTGCTCGATATCGAGAAGCCGGACGTCTACGGCAACGAGGGCCACCAGTTCGCCACCAAGTTCACCGGCCAGAGCGGCTCGGTGACCTGGTCGGACTCCACGATCGGCCTGAACGGCTGCGCCGGCTACGCGCAGGCCCGGTCCTTCGTCCGGATCGAGGTCTCCACCGATCAGGGCATCTCCGAGTTCCGCATCTGGGGCCAGCCCTTCAGCCTCGGCTGATCGCGGCAACACGCGCGACTGTTGAATCATGAATGGCCCCGGCCCACGAGGCCGGGGCCATTCGCGGTTCTGTTCAACCAACGGTGAATCCGTCTTCGAGATAGAGCGCGTGGCCGGCGCTGCGGCGGACCGCCACGGCGGCGGCCACTCGCCGGGCCATCATCGGGATCAGCCGCTGGGCGGCCGCGGCCGGATCACACCACCGCCAACTGCGCAATTCCGCGTCCGGCAGGGTGATCGCGGCGAGCTGCGCCTCGGTGAGGGCACCGCCGTCGTAGATCAGCATCAGACCGTCCTCGGGTACCGGCCCGGGCGGCACCCAGTCGAGCACCAGCAGACGCCCGGCTTCGATATCGAGTCCGAGCTCCTCTCGCACCTCGCGAATCGCCGCCGCCCGGGGCGTCTCACCGGCCTCGACTATCCCGCCGGGGATCTCCCACTGCGGTTTGTAGGTCGGCTCGACCAGCAGCACCCGGTCCCGCTCGTCCACGAACAGCATTCCGGCCCCCATCCGCTTACGCGGATACGCGAAGGCCGGTTCTGCTCGTGCGGATTCCACCACCTGTCCAGGCTATCCACTGCCGGCGCGCGGCGCCGGGCGTGTTTGGGCCGCAGCCTTTTTCGCGCGGCCCGGTGGGAAAGCCGGACGGCTCAGGCGGCCGTTCCGGCCAGCAACCGCTGTAGCACGTCGGTGACCGTGATGAGGCCCGTGACCTCCCCCGCCTCGCTGACCACCGCCAGGTGGTGGCGGGTTTCCCGCATCGTGGCGAGAGCCTCGTACACGGGTGTGGCGGCGTCCAGGGTCAGCGCGGGCCGCATCAGATCGGCGGCATTCGCCGCGGGCCCGGCGTCCAGGCTGTCGCGGACGTGGACCACACCGTCGACCCGGCCGTGCTCGCCGACCAGTAGTCGCAGATGACCGGTGGTGCGGGAGGTTTCCCGGATCTCGGCCGCGGTGGCGCGCGGCCCGACACCGCTGGGCCGGGCGCCGGCGACGGCGATATCGCCGATGGTCAGCGCCTCCAGTTCCAGTGCGCTGGTCAGTTGTCCGTGGTAGCGCTCGTCCAGGGTGCCGACCGTCGCCGAATGTTCCACCAGATGCCGCAGCGCGTCCGGGTCCTGCCCGGTGGCGACCTGATCGACCGGCTGCACGCCGACCCGGCGCAGGCACCAGTTGGCGAGGTGGTTGAGCTGCACGATCAGCGGCCGGGTGAGCCACATGAACGCCCGCATCGGTACCGCCAGCAGGATCGCCGACCGCTCCGGATGCGCGATGGCCCAGGATTTCGGAGCCATTTCGCCTACCACCAGATGCAGGAACGTCACCACCAGCAGAGCGAGCAGGAACCCGGCGATATCGGCGGTCCACAGCGGCGCGCCCCAGCTTTCGAAGGCGGGCGTGAGCCAATGATGCACCGCCGGTTTGGTCACCGCGCCCAATGCCAGCGTGCACACGGTGATCCCGAGCTGCGATCCGGCCAGCAGTACCGACAGCTCGGAGGCGCTGCGCAGCGCGGCACGCGCCGAACGGCTGTGCGGGGCCGCGTCTTCGAGGCGGTGGCGGCGAGCGGCGATGAGCGCGAATTCGACCGCCACGAAGAACGCGCTGGCCGCGATGAGGAGAACGGTTGTCGCCAGTACGACCCAGGGGTTGCTCATGCTCCGTTCCTCTCCCCGGCGGCCGCGTCCGGGGCCGGACGCAGGCCGATCCGGACCGACGAGGGCACATGTTTCTCGATGGAGTCCACCCGGGCGGTCAACGTCCGGGCCGGCGATCCATGGGGGTGGGCCAGGTCCGCCGGGTCCGGATCGAGCGGCACCGTGACGGTGGCGCCGACCTCGGGCAGTCCGCCGTAGGCGGTGATGAGCAGTCCGGCGAGAGTTTCGTAATCGCCCTCGGGCAGGGTGTGGCCGAGCGTGCGCGCGATCTCGTCCAGATGCGCGTCACCCCGGACCACCCAGTCGTCACCGTCGGCCACGATCACCGCGGGCTCGGTCGCCGGATCGTGCTCGTCGGCGATCTCGCCCACGATCTCCTCGGCCATATCCTCGATCGTCACCAGTCCGGCGAACCCGCCGTACTCGTCGATCACCAGCGCCATCTCCTCGTGCGCGGCCACCAGCTGCGACAACACCTCCGGCAGCCGCAGTGACGCGG
>NZ_JBSFRU010000387.1:0-5549 GCF_053589395.1 Nocardia sp. NPDC003345 | reverse complement strand
GTTAATAGGGCCCCACCCTCGAGCGGCGGAGCCGCTCCAAAATTACAGCGCGACCCTTCGCGGAGGGGCACATCCCAACTCACCTTCGCGGAGAGGTCACCTCTCAACTCCTTCTTCGCGGAGGGGCACATCCGGACCCACCCCTTGCAAAGCCTCCACCATCAACACCCGTCGTGGCCGGGTGTCCGGGGTCGCGTCTCCGGACTACACAGCTTGCGCTTCGTCCTGAGCGTGCTGAGCCCGGGCCACCTCCTGCGCCGTATACCGCAGTGTGAGCGCGATGAGCCCGACCAGCAGCGCGCCTATGGCGGCGACCAGGAGGGCGAGGGTGTAGCCGTCGCCGAGCGCGGTGATCTCGCCGGCTGTCATCTCGGCGGGTTTCTTGTTGGTGCCGCCCTCGGACAGGGTGCGGGAGGCGGCGAGGGGGGTCAGTACGCCGATGGCGATGGGGGTGCCCAGGTTCAGGAACATCTGGCCGATGGCCGAGAGTGGGCCGATCTCGTCCGGCGGGACTCCGACCAGGACGCAGAGGGGGATGAGCACCATGGCGATACCGATCCCGAATCCGATGATCGAGAACAGCGGCAGCAGGGTGGACCAGTAGCCGACGTCGGCGTCCAGGGTGGAGCCGTAACCGAGGCCGGCCACGAGGACCGTGGCGGCTCCGACGAGTAGCCAGCGGGGGGCGATATGCAGGGCCAGCCGGGTGGCCACCGCGCTGCCCAGGCCGACGCCGACGGTGAACGGGATGAACGACACCCCGGCCACCAGCGGGCTGTAGCCGACGACGTTCTGCACGAACAGGCCCGCGAAGTAGGTGGTGGCGCCGAGGATGCCGCTGGCCAGCAGGATGACCACGAAGGTGGCGACCCGGTCGCGGCTGTCGAACAGGGACCAGGGCAGCAGTGGGTTGTCGACGTAGCGTTCGGAGAACACGAACAGCGGCAGCAGGACGGCGCCGGCGATCAGGGTGCCGTAGACCAGCGGGCTGCTCCAGCCGAGTTCCGGGCCCTCGGTGGCGCCCCAGACGATCAGGGCGCAGGCGAGGGTGCCGAGGAACGCGCCGCGGATGTCGAGGGTGAGCCGGTGATGGTCGGTATCGCGCAGGGTGAACAGCGCGCCGATCACGATGAGCGCGCCGATGGGCACATTGATCAGGAAGATCCAGCGCCAACTGGCCTCGGTGAGCGCGCCGCCGATGACCAGTCCGCCCACCGAGCCCAGCGCGACCATCGAGCCGAAGATGGCGAAGGCCTGATTCCGGACCTTGCCCGGGGCGAAGGTGCTGGCCACCAGCGCGAACGCGGTGGGGGCGGCGAGCGCGGCGCCGGTGCCCTGGAAGGCCCGCGCGGCGACGAGCATCTGTTCGCCCTGGGCCAGTCCGCACAGCAGCGATGCCAGCGTGAACAGTCCGACGCCGGCCACGAACATGCGCCGGCGTCCGAAGGAGTCGCCGATGCGGCCGCCGAGCAGCATGAGTCCCGCGAACGGCAGGCCGTAGGCGGTGATGGTCCAGGCACTGCCCGAACTGGACAGCCCCATCTCCTCTTGCAGGCGGGGCAGCGCCAGGATGACCACGGTGCCGTCCAGCACCACCATCAGCTGTAACCCACTCAGTACGAGGATGGCCAGACCGAAGGCCCGCTTCGTCACTGGATACTGCACGGCTGGTGGGTTATCGAGCACAGTGGGTCACTGTAACCGACGGTCGCTCGCTGTCACGGGGGCGGCGGTGAACCCGGCTGTGGGTCCGATCACTACGATCGCGGGCGGCCGGATGCTCTCGGTTCGGACCCGCTCGGCCACATCGGCCAGGGTCGCGCGGACAACTCGCTGGCCGCGCAGGGTCCCCTCCTGGATGACCGTGGCCGGGGTCCGGGCGGGCCGGCCGTTCTCCCGGAGCACTGTCGCGAACTGCTCGATGCGCTCTACCGCCATCATCAGGACCAGGGTGCCGCGTAGCTTCGCCAGCGCCGGCCAGTCCACCAGTGAATCCGGGTGATCCGGCGGGATATGCCCGCTCACCACGACGAATTCGTGGGTCACTCCGCGGTGGGTCACCGGTATGCCCGCGGCCGCCGGGACCGAGATCGGGCTGGTGATTCCGGGGACGACGGTGACGGGGACCCCGGCGTCGACACATGCTTCGAGTTCCTCGTAGCCCCGGCCGAAGACATAGGGATCGCCGCCTTTGAGCCGGACCACGAATTTGCCCGCCCGGGCACCGGCGACGAGCGCCTCGTTGATCGCTTCCTGCGCCATGGCGCGGCCGTACGGGATCTTGGCCGCGTCCACGACCTCCACATCGGGCCCGAGTTCGGCGAGCAGTTCCGGCGGTGCGAGCCGGTCGGCGACCACCAGGTCGGCGCGCGCGAGCAGGCGGCGGCCACGGACGGTGATCAGGTCGGGATCGCCGGGCCCGCCGCCGACCAGCGCCACACCCGGTGTCATCGGGGTCGCGTCGTCGGTGACCGTTCCCGACTGCAGGGCCTCCAGCAGTGCGGTGCGGACGGCGGCGGACCGCCGGTGCCGGCCGCCGGCCAGCACGCCGAGGCTCATCCCGTCGTAGCGCGCGGTGGCGGGGGTGACCGCCGTTCCGGATTGGGCGTGATCGGCGCGGACGCAGAAGATCCGGCGCCGGGTCGCCTCCGCGACGACGGCGGCGTTGGTCTCCGGTTCGTCGGTGCAGGCGATCGCGTACCAGGCCGCGTCGAGGTCACCGTCGGCGTAATCCCGCAGGACGAGCGAGATCTGCCCGGCGGTGGCCATTCCCTCGACGGCGGGGGTGGCCTCCCGGGCGATCACCGTCACCTCGGCGCCCGAGGAGATGAGCAGGCCCAGGCGGCGCTGCGCCACGGTGCCGCCGCCGACGACGACGACCCGTCGCCCGTCGAGATCGAGTCCCACCAGGTAGTTCGAATCCCCGGCGGTGAGGTTGTCGGTATCGGCTGACGTGTTCGGCACAAGGCTGGAGCCTACGTCCCGGGCGGGTCGCCGGGCCCACCCGGTTGCCGGTGTGCGGCGCCCCGCTGCCCGTGGCGTCAGGTCAGGACGATCAGTTCGGTGCCGGAGGCCACTTCGACGCGCAGCCCCGCGGTGCGGGCGACCCGGGCCAGGGCCCGGACGTCGCCGGGATCGGCCCGGGTCAGCACCAGGGCGCGGGCCAGCAGACCTTTGTGATGTTTGTTGAAATGACTCACGACGGTCCGTGAACCGTCCGCGTGTTCGGTGAGTACGGTGGCCGTCACCGCGCCGGGAACCCGGCCCAGTTGCTGATAGGTGCCCGACCGCAGGTCCACCACCAGATCACCGTCGGTCGCGTCGCGCAGGGCGGGGACGAGCCGGTCGCGCCAGACGGCGGCCAGGGTGGGACGGCCGGGGAGTTTCGAACCGCCCGACAGCCGGTAGGCGGGGATCGGGTCGCCCGCCCGGACCGCGCCGAACAACGCCGAACCGATCGCCAGCCGCGCATAGGCCTTCGCGCGCTGCGCGCGGGTGAACGATCCGGCGTCGAGGGCGTCGTAGAGCACGCCGGTATAGCGCTCCAGCGCCGGGCGGGTGGGCGCGGTGCGCAGCGCGGCGTTGCGCGCCAGTTCGGGTTCGGCGTTCTTACCGAGCCCGAGCACCGTCCGCGCGGCCTCCGGATCGGCGGACAGCTTGGTCAGATCGTCCACCAGCCCGTCGCGGATCTCGGTGAGCGAATCGAACGCCAGCGCCCCCAGGTCGAGCGGGCCGCCGGTACCGCCGTCGGATTTGGTTTCGGAAGGAGGTAACAGCACCAGCACGAGCGGTTACGGTACCGGGCCGCCGCGGTCGGGTACCGCCGTGGTCAGCGCACCGCGTCCAGGAATGTCCGGGTGCGCTCGTGCTCGGGAGCGGTGAAGATCTGCTCGGGTGGGCCCTCCTCCAGGATCCGGCCGTGATCGAACATCAGCACCCGGTCGGAGACATCGCGGGCGAACCCCATCTCGTGGGTGACGATGAGCATGGTGATATCGGTGGTCTCGGCGAGTTCGCGCAGTACGTCGAGCACCCCGCCGACCAGTTCCGGGTCGAGCGCGGAGGTCACCTCGTCGAGCAGCATCACCTTCGGGTCCATGGCGCAGCAGCGTGCGATGGCGACCCGCTGCTGCTGTCCGCCCGACAGCTGCGAGGGGTGGGCCTTCGCCTTGTCCGAGAGGCCGACCATCTCCAGTAGGTCCATGGCGCGCCGGTTCGCCTCGTCCTTGGATTTCCCCAGCACGTGGATCGGGGCCTCGGTGATGTTCTCCAGCACGTTCATATTCGGGAACAGATTGAACTGCTGGAACACCATCCCGACCTGTTTGCGTACCGCGCGCAGATGTTTCTCCCGGGCCGGCACCAGTTTCGCGCCGCGCTGTTCGTGCGTGAGCATTTCACCGTCGACCCGGATGGTTCCGCCGCTCACCGATTCCAGCGTCATCAGCAGCCGCAGGATCGTCGTCTTACCGGACCCGGACGGCCCGATCAGCGTGACCTTCTCGCCGCGCCGGACCGTGAAGTCGAGGTCGTCGAGCACCACCAGATCACCGAAGCGTTTGACCACGCTGTCGAATTCGATCATCGGGCGGGCCGCGGCGGCGGTATCGCCGTCCTGCGCGCCGGAGACCGGGTCAGTAGTAGGCAAGTCGCTTCTCCAGTCTTCTGATCAGCACCGAGGTCGGGTAGCTGGCCACCAGGAAGAACACGCCGGCCAGCGTCATCGCCTCGAGATACGCGTAGTGGCGGGCGCCGAACTGCTGTGCGGCGGTGACCAGTTCCACCACGGTGATGGCGAACAGGAACGGGGTGTCCTTGAACATCGATACCGCGTTGGTGCCGAGTGCGGGCAGGCTCGCCCGGATGGCCTGCGGCAGGATCACCGCCCGCCAGGTACGGCCCGGTGGCAGCGACAACGCGCGTGCCGCTTCCCACTGTCCGGGCGGTACCGATTCGATACCGGCCCGGTACACCTCGGCCAGATAGCCGGCGTAGTGGATACCGAGTACCACGACCCCGATCTGCAACGCCGAGAACTGCGGCAGCAGGCTGTAGGCGAACAGCAATTGCACCACCAGCGGGGTGAACCGGATGAACTCGCTCACCCCGTGCACCGGTGCGGCGATCCAGCGCGGCGCCGAGCGCCGGACGATCGCCACGACCAATCCCAGGACGGCCGCGATCGCGAATCCGAGCACCGTCGCCAAGAGGGTGATCCGGAAACCGTCCCACAGCACCGGCAGTGCCTCGGCGGCCCGCTCCCAACTCCACTCCACACTCATGTTGTCTCCTTCGGGCCAGGAGCACGCGGTCCGCGGAGGCCGGAGCGTATGCGGAGGTATCGCATCACGGCGCCACCTTCCGCCGGTCGGGCGCGGCCACCGTATCCAGTGATTTGTCCGGTGCCAGGCGCAGTACTTCGCGCATCGAGGGGCCGCGTCCCAGTTTGTGTTTGGCCCGCGCTTCGAGCAGGTTCATCCCGAGCGTCAGCAGATACGCGATCACGAAGTAGATCAGCAGGCCGATACCGAAGGCGAACAGGGTGTCGC
>NZ_JBSFRU010000386.1:0-5557 GCF_053589395.1 Nocardia sp. NPDC003345 | reverse complement strand
CTTGCGGCTGCGCCGCCTCGCTTCGAGGCCGGACGGCCGGGACGGGCCGAAACCTTTCAGGGCCTCGTAAAACTCGGCGCCGCACGGCTGGGCACTTTCACGCCGGGCGGGAACGTCCGGGCGCGGTGGTGTATGTCTCCGCGTTCCACGCTGGGTATGGCGCGGAACGACACGGTCGGGTATCGGTCGTAGGCTCGGCCGGCCCGGTTGCCGGCCTCGTGACCGGATGTAGCTGGGGCGTTACCACATCCGGTCGGAGCTGTTACGTCACGTAGATGGGCATTTACGCGTCGTGGGCAGACAATTACGACACGTAGTCGTAGCCTTGCCGAATTGATACGGTGAGTCGGGGGCGCAAGGCCCCGTTCACTTCTTGTTCGCGCTGATTCCGAAGGGGCCCACTTACGTGTCCATTGCTGTATCCGCGTCCATCGCGACGGACCACCTCATGCGCTTCCCCGGCCGTTTCGCCGACGCGCTGCTGCCCGATCAGCTCGAGCATGTCTCGCTGAGCTTCCTCGTCGACGATCTGGTGATCCGGCGGGGCGGCGTGGCGGGCAATATCGCCTACGCCATGGGTCTTCTCAACCGGTCGCCGCTGCTCATCGGTGCCGTCGGCCGCGATTTCGACGAGTACCGGAACTGGCTGGAGTCCCACGGCGTGGACTGCTCCGCGGTCCGGGTATCGGAGACCGCCCACACCGCGCGGTTCGTCTGTACCACCGATGAGGACATGGCCCAGCTGGCCTCGTTCTATCCCGGCGCCATGAGCGAGGCGGGCGATATCTCGCTCACCGCGCTGTCGGAGGAGCGGACCCTGGATCTGGTACTGGTCGGCGCCAACGATCCCGAGGCCATGCTGCGGCACACCGCCGAATGCCGGGAACTGGGCGTACCGTTCGCGGCCGACCCGTCCCAGCAGCTCGCGCGCCTGGACGGCGACCAGGCGGTCCAGCTCATCGAGGGGTCCACCTACCTGTTCACCAACGAGTACGAATGGGGTCTGCTGAAGCAGAAGACCGGCCTGACCGAGGAGGAGATCGCCTCGCGCGTCGGTGTGCGGGTCACCACCCTGGGCAAGGACGGCGTGCTGGTGGTCGGCACCGACGGCACCGAGGTGCGCGTCGAGGCCGTACCGGAGAACGCCAAGGTCGACCCGACCGGCGTGGGCGACGCCTTCCGGGCCGGATTCCTCACCGCGCATACGGCGGGGCTGAGCCTGGAGCGGTCGGCCCAGCTGGGCTCACTGATCGCGGTGCTGGTCCTGGAGACGGTGGGCACCCAGGAATGGACGCTGGACGCCGACGCCGCGCTCAAACGGCTCGGCGAGGCCTACGGCGCCGACGCCGCGGCCGAGATCGAACCGCTGCTGCGCTGAACTCCGTCGCGCCGGTCGGCGCGGCACAGCAAGGCCAAGGGCCCCGCACACCGCGTGTGCGGGGCCCTTCGTCGTCTACCGGACCTACACCTGGACCGGATACGTGGGTTCGGCGATCTCGGGCTTGATGCGGTCCTCCACGAAGATGCCGTGCCAGATCATGAACACCAGCAGCGTCCACAGCCGACGGCTGTGATCGGATTCCCCGGCCCGGTGCGCGTCCAGCATGGCGGCCACCGCCGCCTTATCCAGCAGATGGTCGGTCTGCGATTCGGCGATCTGCTGCCGGGCCCAGTCGTAGAGCTCGGTCCCGCGCAGCCAGTGCCGCAGCGGCACCGGGAAACCGAGCTTCGCCCGGTGCAGCACATGGCCCGGCACGATGCCCTCGAGCGCCTGGCGCAGCGCGTACTTCGTGGTCTCCTTGGTGATCTTCTGTTCGAGCGGGATCTGCTCGGCGACCCGGAAGACCTCGTTGTCCAGGAACGGCACCCGCAGTTCCAGCGAATTGGCCATGGTCATCTTGTCGGCCTTCACCAGGATGTCACCGCGCAACCAGGTGAACAGGTCCAGATGCTGCATCCGGGCCACCGGATCCCAGCCGGCCGACCGTCCGTAGATCGGGGCCGTCACGTCCTGATGAGTCCACTCCGGCCGGAACTCCCGCAGCACCGACCGCAGCTGGGCGTCGTTGAAACTGCGGGCGTTGCCGTAATAGCGCTGCTCCAGCGACAGCGAACCCCGGTGCAGCAGGCTCTTGCCGCGGGTGCCGTCCGGGATCAGGTCCGATACCTTGCCGGCCAGCCGGCGAACCCCCGCGGGCAGCCGTTCGAACGGCGCCAGCGACAGCGGCTCCCGGTAGATCGTGTACCCGCCGAACAGTTCATCGGCACCCTCCCCGGACAGCACGACCTTCACGTGCTTGCGGGCCTCCTTGGCCACGAAATACAGCGGGACCAGCGCCGGGTCGGCCACCGGGTCGTCGAGGTACCAGACGATCTCCGGGATGGCCGCCGCGAACTCGGCAGGGGAGACGACCTTGACGATATGGCGCGCGCCGATCGCCGCCGCGCTCTCCGCCGCCACATCGACCTCGGAGTAGCCCTCCCGCTCGAAACCGGTGGTGAAGGTGATCAGGTTCGGATTGTGCCGCATCGCCAGCGCCGCGATAGCGGTCGAATCGATACCGCCGGACAGGAACGACCCGACCGTCACATCGGCCCGCATATGTTTGGCGACCGAATCCTCGAGCGCCGCGGCGATCTCCGCGTACCGGGTCCGCGCGCTACCCGGGGCGAACGGCCGCACCCCGAACTTCGGTTCGAAATACCGGGTGACCTCCGGGGCCGCGCCCGAACGCAGCACCGCGTAGCTACCCGACTCCAGCCGCCGGATACCGGAGTGCAGGGTCTCCGGCTCGGGCACGTACTGCAGCACCGTGTAGTGCTCGAGCGCGCGGTGGTCGAGAGATTCGTCCAGACCCAGATCGGGCAGCAGCTCCAGAAGGCTCTTCTTCTCGCTGCCGAACGCCGTACCCCCGGGCCCGGTCGCCAGGAACAGCGGTTTGATCCCGAACGGGTCGCGTGCCAGGAACAACTCACCGGTCCGGGTATCCCAGATCGCGAACGCGAACATCCCGCGCAGCTTGCGCACGGCTTCCGGCCCCCAGTAGTGGAAGGCCGCGACGATCGCCTCGCCGTCACCCTCGGTGGCGAACATCGGGGTGTCACCGAACTCCGCCGCATGCGCGTCCGCCAGTTCGGCGCGCAGCTCGAGATAGTTGTAGATCTCGCCGTTGAACGTCAGCGCGTAACGCTGCGGATCATCGGCCGGTCCCCAGCGCAGCGGCTGGTGCGAATGTTCGATATCGATGATCGACAGCCGGTTGAACCCGAAGATCAACCGGTCGTCGTGCCAGGTGCCGCGCTCGTCCGGGCCACGGTGCCGGACACAGTGCAGGGCGTCGTACACCCGTTCGACCGTTTCCGGTGCTGCCGTATCGGACGTCAGAAATCCGAGCAGTCCACACACTGCGGCGCCAACCTCGTTTCCTATGGTCGCAGGACCCGCGCCGGGGCACCGGGCGCGGCGGGCGAAATCTAGTGTCCGAGTATGCCGCACGCCCGGTTCCGTCGTGCGATACACCTCCGTACCGCCCGGTGGCCGCCGGACGGAGTGTCGAACCCGACCCGACGGCGTACCGGGCGCGTGTTTGGTCTACGCTGCGTAGTACTCGGACAGTTCCGGGTGGTGCCGCGTGGTGCGCGGAACCGCCCCCGGGCCGGGACGAGCTGTTTTTCTGTATCACCGGAGGCGGATCCCCGCCCCCGCGGATGCGATGTCGGAATGTGTGGCGACCAGGAAGGCGTGAGCGTGGCGCACAAGGCGAGCGACGAGATCGGGGCACGGCCTGCCCGGCGGCGGGGTCGTGTCCTGCGGCGGGCCGGACTGGTGATATCCCTCGGGATCACCGCCGTGCTCGTATCCGGCTGCTCGATCGACAACGTGTGGTTGCGGTTCGGCTGGCCCTCGGGTGTCACCCCGCAGGCCCACCGGATGCGGGAACTGTGGACCTGGTCGGTCGTCGCCGCCCTCATCATGGGTGTGCTGGTCTGGGGCCTGACCTTCTGGACCATCATCTTCCACCGCAAGAAGAAGGACTCCCCGGAGTTCCCGCGGCAGACCGGCTACAACGTGCCGCTCGAGCTCACCTACACCGCGATCCCCTTCGTCATCATCGCGGTCCTCTTCTACTTCACCGTGGTCGTGCAGAACTACGTGCACGAGAAGGTCGACAACCCCGATGTGGTGGTCGACGTGACCGCCTTCCAGTGGAACTGGAAATTCGGTTACCGCAACGTCGACCTGAAGAACGGGTTCACCTACAACGGTGTCGACACCGTGCGGGAAGACGCCAACCAGGAGCAGCTGCAGGAATACGCCGAGCGCGTCAACGAGGACGGCCACGAACAGCCCGGTCCCGTGCACGGCCGCCCCGAGAACGACATCCTCTCGTTCCTGCACTACAACAAGATCGAGACCATCGGTTCGAGCACCGAGGTGCCCGTCCTGGTCCTGCCCACCGGCAAGGTGATCGAGTTCCAGCTCGCCGCGGCCGACGTCATCCACGCCTTCTGGGTGCCGGAGTTCCTCTTCAAGCGCGACGTCATGCCCAACCCGAAGGAGAACAACTCCGACAACGTCTTCCAGATCAGCGAGATCGACCGGGAAGGCGCCTTCGTGGGCCGCTGCGCGGAAATGTGCGGCACGTTCCACTCGATGATGAACTTCGAGGTCCGGGCGGTCTCGCCGGACAAATTCCAGCGCTACATCCAGGCGCGTGAATCCGGTATGACCAACGCCGCTGCGCTCGAGTCCATCGGGGAATCCCCGGTGGCCACGTCGACGCAACCGTTCGACACCGATCGCACGCTCAAATCCGATGCCACCTCGAGCAAGTGAGGAACTGATCTGAGATGAGGATCGAAGCACGGCTGTTCGAACTGCTGACGGTGTTCTTCATCATCGTGGGCGTCATCTACGGCTTCTTCACCGCCCAGTCGCGGACCGGTATCGAATGGGCCGGCACCACCGCGATCGTCCTCACCGCAGGACTGTCGCTGATCATCGGCACCTACTTCCGCTTCGTGGCCCGCCGGCTCGACCTGCGCCCCGAGGACTACGAAGACGCCGAGATCGTGGACGGAGCCGGCGACCTGGGCTTCTTCTCGCCCGGAAGCTTCTGGCCCATCCTCCTGGCCGGCGCCGCCTCGGTCACCGCCCTCGGCTTCGCCTTCTTCGAACCGTGGCTGCTGGCGCTGGGGGTCATCCTGGTACTCACCGCCGCCGGCGGGCTGGTCTTCGAGTACTACCTGGGGCCCGAAAAGCACTGAGATATCGGGGTGAGCCCACTACCGCCGGCGAGGTGGTGGTGGGCTCACTTCTTTTCGGGTGAGTCGGGTGGCGCTTCGGATCGGGTTTGGAGTGCCCCCTTCGCGAAGGGTGGGTTCGGAAGTAACCCCTTCGCGAAGTGTGAGCCCCGGGGTGACCCCTCCGCGGAGGTGAGTTGGGATGTGCCCCTTCGCGAAGGGGCGGGCTGTAATTTTGGAGCGGCTCCGCCGCTCGAGGGTGGGGCCCTATTAACCCGGTTCTTCACTACAGATAGGAACAGCACACAACTGA
>NZ_JBSFRU010000385.1:0-5580 GCF_053589395.1 Nocardia sp. NPDC003345 | reverse complement strand
GCGCGGCCGGTTCGCCCGGCTCACCCACCAGCGGGATGAGATAGTCGAGCAGCTCGTTGGTGGTGTTGTAGTGGATTCCCAGACTTTGTTCCTGAATGGTCGCGTTGTAGCACCCCGCGTCGATCTGCAGACAGGATGCCAGTGCGATCGGGCCGAGCGGGCAGTGCAGCGCCAGAGCCACATCGTAGGCCTCGGCCATATGCGCGATCTTGCGCGCTTCGGTGATACCGCCGCAGTGCGAGGGGTCGGGCTGGATGATGTCCACCGCGCCCGAGGCGATCACCGATTTGAAATCCCAGCGGGAGAACAGCCGCTCCCCCAGCGCGATCGGGATCGGCGACTGCCGCAGCACATCCACCACGCTGTCGACGTGTTCGGACAGCACCGGTTCCTCGACGAACATCAGCCGATACGGTTCCAGCTCGCGCAGCAGCACTTTCATCATCGGCTTGTGCACGCGGCCGTGGAAGTCGACACCGATGCCGATATTCGGGCCGACGGCGTCACGGACGGCCGCCACATTCGCCACGCAGCGGTCGATCTTGTCCCAGGTATCGAGGTACTGCAGCTCCTCGGTTCCGTTCATCTTCACGGCCGTGAAACCGCGGCCGACCGCGGCCCGGGCGGCTTCGGCCGTCTCGTCCGGGCGATCGCCGCCGATCCAGGAGTACACCTTGATGCGATCACGCACCCGGCCGCCGAGTAGTTCGTGCACCGGCACGCCCAGCGCCTTGCCCTTGATATCCCACAGCGCCTGGTCGATACCGGCCAGCGCGCTCATATGGATGCCGCCGCCGCGGTAGAAGCCGCCCCGGTAGAGCACCGTCCACAGATCTTCGATCTGCCCCGGATCCCGGCCGATCAGATAATCCGACAGTTCCTCGACCGTCGCCGCGACCGAGGACGCCCGGCCTTCGAGCACCGGCTCGCCCCAGCCGACGACGCCGTCGTCGGTTTCGATGCGCACGAACAGCCACCGCGGCGGCAGCGTGTACGTCCTGATCGACGCGATCTTCATGAACTTTCCTCCTGTGCAGCGGACTGCGTTGTCCGGTGACGAGCGGGCACTATCGGGTGGCGGCCCAGATTGTCGAGAGCCGGCGTGCGTTGACGCGCACCTGATCGGCGCTGTCGCCCGGCCGGTAGAGCGAGGTGCCGAGACCGGCGCCGCCCGCGCCGGCGGCAAGCCAGTCCCCGAGGTTGGAGGCGTCCACGCCGCCCACCGGCAGCAGTTCGACCTCGGCCGGCAGGACGGCCCGGACGGCCCGCATACCGGAGATGCCCAGCGCGTCGGACGGGAACATCTTGAGGCTACGGGCGCCCGCACGGACCGCGGTGAACGCCTCGGTCGGGGTGGCCACACCGGGATAGGGCCGCATCCCGGCGTCGAGGGTAGCCGCGATGACCTCGGCATTCGTATCGGGGGACACGACGAGTACGGCGCCGGCCGCCCGGGCCCGGGCCACATCCGCCACGTTCAGGACGGTGCCCGCACCGATCGGAACCCGCGCCCCGAACCGGTCGGCCAGTAGTTCGATGGAGCGGAACGGGTCCGGTGAGTTCAACGGCACCTCGATGGCGTGGATACCCTCCTCCACCAGTGCCGCGCCCACCGCGAGCGCATCGCCGGGGGTGATTCCGCGCAGGATGGCGATCAGTCCGGATCCGGTGGGCAAGGGGTGGGCCATGTACTCCTCCTCGGTCGTGACGGTGTGCGATTTCCCGGTCATCGTGGACTACCGTCCGGCGCGACCAGGCCCGACGCGACGGCGACCGACCACAGCCCGGCGGCGGCCGCGTCCTCGCCGCTCACGATCCAGGTCGACGCACCGCGCATTCGCAGTGCGACGGTGTAGCGGCGGCACAGGTCGGCGTTTCCACACAGCACGATCGGTCCGGTGCCGTCCTGGTGCGGGAGCAGATTGCGTACCTCGTCGGCGATAACGACGCCGGACACGTAATCGGTCAGCGAAGCCGGAGCCAGCAGCCCGTCGAGTACCAGCGCCCGCGCGCCGAACAGGGCGGCGCCCAGCCCGCGCGCACGGGCGGAGAACCCCGCGTTCAGGCCGCGCGCGAACGCGGCGTCGTCGCGTCGCGGCGCCGCTCCGGTATGGCTCAGCAGCCCGTGCCGGGTGACCAGACCGTACAGTTCCCCGCTCATGGCCGTGGTGAACGCGGCCACTTTGCCGTCGTCGACCCGGAGCCATTTGGTGTGGGTACCGGGCAGGACCAGCGTGTGCGCGGCCTCGGGTGCCCCGATCAGCTCGAGCGCGCCGAGGACCTGGGTCTCCTCCCCACGTAGCACATCACCGGCGATATCGTCGTGCGGATCGGAGGGGACCCGCAGACCGGGAACGAGATGCAGTACGCCCTGCCCGGCCGCGACGCCCGTCAGCGCATGGGACAGCCCGTCCAGCCGCACCGGCACCGTGAGATAGCCGGCTTCGCGCCAGCCCTGCGCGCTGCCCACCATCCCGCAGGCGAGGGCGGGCAGGCCGGGATACTCGCGCAACCAGTCCCCGCATACCGCCAGGAACGCCGCTTCGTAGGCCCGTGCGCGGGACGCCGCGTCGGCGCCGCCGGTTCCGGCCGCCATATCGAGCAATCCGCCGCCGTGATCCCGGGAGTCCAGCACCCGGCCGTGGGTACCGAGCAGCCAGGAACGCATCGACGTCGTACCCCAGTCGAGTGCGATGAGGCGCGGCGCCGGGAGTTCTGGCCGGTCGGGTGTCATGACCGTCACTATGACCAGAGGGTCCCAGTATTACCAACTCAGTCCCTATTTATGGGACGGTAGAGTTCATGACCCTGTCGCCCGACGATGTTCCGCCCGGCACCCAGACCCTCGCCCGGGGATTGGCGGTGATCCGGGCGGTCGCCGACGGCGCCCACGGATTGCGGGAGATCGTGGAGCGGACGGGGTTGGGCCGCAGCAGCACCCACCGCCTCGCGCAGTTACTGGTCGTCCAGGGATTCCTGCGGCACGACAACCGCGGTTACACGCTCGGCCCGGCGCTCATCGAACTCGGCTTCAAGGCGCTGCACGGAAACCCGCTTCCGCTGGTGGCACGTCCGGTGCTCGAGGAACTGTCCGATACCGTCCTCGATACCGTTCACTTGGCCGTCGAAGACGGTGGTTCGGTGCTCTACCTCGATAAACTCCCGGGGTCGCGCGGCGCCGAGATGCGGTCGCGCATCGGCTACCGGATGCCGCTGACCCGGGCCGGTGTCGGGAAGGCACTGCTGCTGGACGCCCCCGACCGCTGGGCCGGGCAGTACGCCGCCGACGAAGCGACCCTCCCGCCCGGGGCCCGGCGCGGCGAACTCGACGAATTCCTCACCCGGATGCGGGCCTACGCCCGGTCGGGCGCGGCCATGGATCTCGAAGACAACGAACCCGGCATCCGCTGTGTCGCCGCCCCGATCCGCGACGGATCGCGTGCGGTGGTCGGCGCCGTCAGCGTCTCGGCGACCACTCCGTATATGCCGGACGAGCGGATGCGCGGACTGGTCCCGGTGGTGCGGCGGGCGGCAGGCCGGATCTCGGCAGCCCTCGGCTATCAAGCGATATGAGGTCGCCGCGAACGTCACGCGCCGAGTCGTACCGCCGAATTCACTGCATCGCAGAAAATTTCGGGGACGCCGCGCCGGGCAATTGCCCATGCCGTATCTCACCGGTCCGGTGATATCGACGCCGCACTCTCGCATACCCGATCGCCGAAAACGCAAGGCCCGGCGGTATTTCACGAGCCGGGTACCGCCACATCGGCTTCGGATGTACATCATCGCGGAAATCTCCACCGCCGCGATCGATTCGACGAGGAAAGCCAAATTCCTCAGCGGTGAAACCTCGTGAAATGATCATCAATTGGCCACCCAGTAAATTGATATTGCCTCGAATCCCGCTGCGTCAGCGGTGACTCCAGAGTCAATCGAATGACATAGATGCAGGTCGCAGCCGTCCACACGGCGGCATCGGCCAGCGCCGGCACCACATCCGGTAACCGTGAATTTCGCACGCATTCGAAGCGCCGGCACCGATTCGAGATCAGATCAGTATTTGATCTTCCACGATCCCCGGACACCTCAGGACAATTACTGTCCGGAATACAGTTCAATTCCATTTAACCTGTCCGACCGATAACGTTTATATAACATGACTATCAATATCTGTGGCGGCGCAATCGGCCTCGCCGGATCGAGCGATACGAACAGGAGCGAAAACATGGGTTCAGTGGATCTGGGTAGCCTCGGCGACCTTCTGAGCGCTTTTTCCGATATCCTCAGCGGATTCGGGGGCCTGGCGACCTTCTCCGCCGAATAACCGGCAAGGCCATCGGCGCGGGGACGCCCGCGCGAGCGGTCCGCCGGACGGTAGCGTCCGGCGGACCGTTCTTTTCGTCACCGGGGCCGGGCGCACCCCGGGAACGGCGGCATCGGCACGGCGCCGCACCCCGCACGGGCGGGTTCATCCCGGAGGGCGGACCGTCGCGTTACGCTACTGCGGGCAGATTCCGTGCGGCGGATTCGCCGCCACCCGCCCATTGCGAGAGGACCGCGATGCCGACAGTCGAGGGTGTCGATCCGGCCGTGCCGCCGAGCGGCCCGGGATGCGTGGAGTGCGAACAGGAGCAGGGCTGGTGGGTGCATCTGCGCCGCTGCGCCCAGTGTGGGCATATCGGCTGCTGCGACAGTTCCCCCGCCCGGCACGCCTCCGGTCATTTCGCCCGGACCGGGCATCCGCTGATCCAGAGCTTCGAACCCGGTGAGGAGTGGTTCTGGGATTTCCGCACCACCGAGATGTTCGAATCGGGGCCCGAGCTCGCTCCGCCGCACCACCATCCGTCCACCCAGACCATCCCCGGGCCGCGAGACCGCGTTCCGGCGGACTGGCGCGACCATATCCACTGATCGGGGCCTCTCAGGACTGCCGCGCATCGGTGCTCCGCGCGCTCGCTTCCTCCCACACCGGTCCGAAGATCAGCCACAGACCGGTGATCGACCAGGCCCGGCCGATCCACGTCAGTAGCGCGCCGACCTGCTCGCCCTCGGCGACGGTCACGATCACCACACCCAGCGCCGCGGACGCGACCACGGCGGCGAGCACCACTCGATACCACTCCCGCCAGGTCGCCGCCACCCGCTCCCGGCTGCCCTTGGCGGGCTTCACCGGCGCGGGACCATTCGCGTACCGGTGCGCGAACCGGATATCGGCCCAGCGGACCACGGCGGGACCGAAGGCCACGCTCACGCCGAGGTAGATCGCCGCCAGACCGTGTACCGCCCCCGGTCGCGCGCCCCGGTGCAGGTCGGCCGCCGCGGCCGCGATGAGCGCGATATCGAGCAGGGGGATCCCCCAGAGCAGCACGGCGCCCAGGGTGCGCAACCGCAGCAGATACCGCGCGCTGAGACCGGCCGCGAGCAGAACCCACAGCCCCACCTCCGACGCCACGATCATCGTCGCGACCGGGTTGTCCCGGATGGTCTCCAGCATTGCGCCCTCCCTGGTACCGACCTGCGAGAACGCTAAATCCGGGGGGAACGCGCCCGCATCCTCCGATCGGAGGATGCGGGGAGGAC
>NZ_JBSFRU010000384.1:0-5630 GCF_053589395.1 Nocardia sp. NPDC003345 | reverse complement strand
CAACGGATTCGCGTCGCCGGTGCCTTTCTGCCACAGCTGCGAGACGGTCGCGATCTGGCGGTTGCCCTGGGCGACCAGCCGGGTGGCGTTGGGCTCGATGGCGATGATGGCGTCGAGATCGCCCCGTTCGTACAGCGCCAGATTGGCGATCGGCTGCCCCGGGAAGATCTGGAACTCACGTTCGAAATCGATCCCGTTGACCGCCAGGCCCAGCGCGGCCGCCTTGTAGGTATCGGAACTCGCCGGTTGTACCCCGATCCGTTTACCCCGCAGATCCTCGACCGAGGCGATATCGCTGTCGGCCGGCACCAGCCAGCGTCCGTGGTTCCAGAGCTGGGGTCCCACGATCACCACATCGTGTCCGGAGATATTGGCCTCGGTGGCGCCCAGCGGCCCGAAGGCGAAGGTATCGAGCAGGCCGGTCAGGAGGTTCTCCTGCCCGGTACCGACCCCGCCACCCCCGTCGCGGACCAGATCCAGGCCGTGCTTCGCCGCGAGGCCGAACTGATCGGTGATCGGATCGATCACCGATCCCGCCGTCCCCGGTTGTACGGCACCGATCTTGATCGGGGGCAGCGGGTTACCGTTCGCGTCGACCGCTGTGGTGGTGGCACCCCCGCAGGCGACCAGCAGCGAACCCAGCCCGAGTCCCCCGGCCAGCGCGGCTCCGGCCCGGAGGGCCTGCCGCCGGGTGACGGCCGGTCCGAGGGCGGATTCGCGGGTGAAGATGTTGCCACGTGGTGCGGACACGGGGTCTCCGTTTCTGGGGTCGGATCGCTGTCAGGCGATATGGGCGATGATGTCGCGGTGCAGGTCGAACAGGGCCGCGTCCTCGGTGGAGCGGGGGCGCGCCAGGGTGACCCGGATGTCCCGCACGACCCGGGCCGGGCGGTCGGCCAGCACCACGACGCGGTCGGACAGGAACGCCGCCTCGAGGGCGTTATGGGTGACCAGCAGCCCGGTGACCGAGCGTTGGACGAGCAGGGTCTGCAGCAGCAGCCGCAGCCTGCGGCCGGTGAGTTCGTCGAGCGCGCTGAAGGGTTCGTCGAACAGGACGACGTCCGGGTCCACCGCGAAGGCCCGGGCCACCGCCACCCGTTGCCGTTGCCCGCCGGACAGCACCGAGGGATACGCGTCGGCGTACTCACTCAATCCGACCGCGTCGAGCAGCTCCGGAACGGCCGCGACGCTCTGTCCGGCGGATTTCGCGGCGATCGCGACGTTCTCGGCGACGCTGATCCAGTCCAGCAGCCGCGGCTGCTGGAACACCATCCCGGTCCGGATCGGGCCCGTTCCCGCGCCCACCCGGATCACCCCGGAATCCGGCGCCTCGAGTCCGGCGACCAGATGCAGCAGCGTGGTCTTGCCGGTGCCCGAGGCGCCCACCAGCGAGACCAGTTCGCCGGCGGACACTTCCAGCGAGAAGCCGTCGAAGACGGTCTGCACGGTGCCGTCCTTCTTGCTCACAAAGGATTTGGAGATATCGCGCAACTCGATACCGGCGCTCATACCGCGGACTCCTTACGCCAGCGGGAGACCCGCCGTTCCAGGGTTTGCAGGACGCCGTACTCGATGGCCGTCATCACCAGCGCAAACGCGATCGTCCAGGCCAGCACACCGGCCACATTGTGATTGGAGAACTCCAGGTTCAGCTGGTATCCGACTCCGCTGGCCAGTCCGAAGATCTCGACCAGCACGATCACCTTCCAGGCCATCGCGATACCGAGACGGGCGCCGGTGAACAGCGAGGGTGCCAGGGCGGGCAGCCAGATCCGGCGCAGCCGGGTCCACGCGCCGAAGCGGTACACATGGGCCATCTCGTGCAACTGCGGATCGACGTCTCGGACACCCTGGGTGATGTTGACGATGAGGGCGGGCGCGGCGGCCAGTGCCACGGCCAGGATCGGGTTGACCATGCTGATGCCGAACCAGATCACGCAGAGCAGGGCCTTCACCAGCCCGGGCGTCACCAGGCCCAGCAGCACCGCGGGTTCGAGGAAGCGCTGGATGTACCGGTTACGTCCCATGGCGATTCCGAGCACCACCGCGGCCAGGAACGCGACCGCGAAGCCCAGCAGCACCCGCGTCAACGTCACCTGCAGATTCGTCCACAGCGATCCGTCGCCGGCCAGTGTCACCAGCTCATCGGCGATCGCCCCGAGTGACGGGACCAGCGGGCTGTTCATCCGCGCCGCCATCACATTCCAGCCCACCGCCAGCAGGATGATCAGCGTCAGCGGCGGGGCGATCACCCCCGCGGCGGTGGCGGCGCGCGAGGCCCGGGCCGGACGCCGGACCGGTGGCGTGCGACCGGCCCGTCCGGTCGTGGGCTCTGCACTCAGGACAGTCATGGGAATCCGTTCGGTCGGCCAGCGACGCCATGCGTCGCCGGCGGAGCAGCGTGTGAATGGTGGGAGGCCCGATATCGGGCCGGGTCAGGATGCGGGAGGGCGAGACGTACCGGGCGACGGACAGGAGCGACAGCCCGGTGGGGCGGTCAGGAGGCGCGCGGGCCCGTCACCGACACCAGGAGTTCCAGTCCGGCGCCGAGCGCGGCGATCGTGGCCCGCTGGTCCGGCGGCAGTTCCGAGATCCGGGCGAGGATGATCTCGGTCAGCTGCCGGCGGCTGCGCAGGAACAGCTCCCGGCCGGATTCGGTCACTTCGATCAGGTTGACCCGGGCGTCGGTTTCCGAGGTGCGGCGCGCGACGTCGCCGGATTCCTCCAGCCTGCGGACCGTTCGCGAAACGCTGGCCGGATCCACGCCCTCGTGCGCCGCCAGTTCCGACATCGACAGCGGGCCGAATTTGACGATCGCCGCCAGGGTGCTGCGCGCGGACTGGTTGGCTCCGGCACGATCCATCATCCGGAACTGCCGGGCCGCCTGGATGAGCGCGACCTGCACCCGCTCCACCGCCGCCGGGAAATCCTCGTCGGCCGCCGCGGAATCGGACGGGGTCATCGGCGGTCCCTTCGTGCGGTGGCTTCGCGGGCGGGGTGACCCGGCACTGTGTGGTCGTCATGCCGGTTCCCTTCGCTCGCGGGTGCCGGTCTCCGGTTCGTGGCCGACGCGAAAAGGTTAACAATGATCAAGCAATTACCAGTGGTACTGCACGGCGGCACCGGGTCGGGACCGACGAGCTCGCTCTACGATCAGGCCAGCTCAAACCCCTGTTCCCGTACCCGGTGCGGGGGCCGGCCGCCTTTGCGATCGCGGCGATCCGAATGCGATCGGTGACCGCTCAGCGCTGGGTGTTCTCGACGATCCAGGCCGCGATCTGGGTTCGCGAGGTGAACCCCAGTTTGTTGAGAATGTTCTCGACATGCCCCTGGGCGGTGCGCTGGGAGATCACCAGCTTCGTGGCGATCTGCCTGTTGCTGAGACCCTGCGCCACCAGGTCGGCCACCTGGCGCTCGCGTCTGGTCAGTTTCGGTGCCCGCTCCGTCCCACCACCGGCCTCGGCGGCCGGGACACCGAGCGCGTAGGAGACGGCCGCCTCCATACCCATGGCGCACCCCTGCCGATGCGCGGCCTCGTACCGGCGATCCCCCAGTGCCGCACGAGCCGAGCGTTCACATTCCTCGTGGAAGCCGGCCATATTGTGGAAGACCGTCGTCACCCGCGCGCCCTTGGGCCACAGCCCTTCCGCGGCGCCCATCAGCACCGCGGCGCGTTCGGCCCCGGCCGGGGTATCGACAATCCAGGCCAGGGCCTCGAGACAGAACATATTGATCACGCTGCTGTTCAGCCCGCTGTTGACCCGCAGTGCCTCCTCCAGCAGTTCCCGGGCCCGCACCGAATCACCGTCGCGCCACACCGCCACACCGACGCCCCGCAACGCGGCGGCCCGGTGCAGCACCTCGCCGCGCGGTTCGGTGATCGCCAGCACCTCCCGGTAGTACTCCCTGGCCCCGGCGGGATCGCCGCCGAGTTCGTGCGCCCAGCCGTTCAGCGTGAGCGCGCTCATCCGTAACTGACACGCCGGTTCCGACCGCGTGAGTTCGGCGGTGCGCTCGAAACAGGCCGGTGCGGCCTCGGGTTCACCGCGGGACATGGCCAGCAGGCCCTCGCAGTACGCGATCTGCGCGCGCACCATCGGCGCGGGATCCGTCCCGGCCAGCTCCCCCGCGGCGGCCAGCGCATCGGCCGACGCCTGGAACTCCCCGTGGGTCGCGGCCAGTTTGGACGCGGCGCACAGGGCATCGATCCGTTCCGGTGCCGCCCCGGTACCGGCCCGCTCGAGCGCCCGCCGCAGCCACGACCGCCCCTCCCGGTACATACCGCGGAAGTTCCAGAACTCGAAGAGCCCGGTCGCGATACGCAGCCCGGCGGCGGCCGCGGCTTCGGTATCCTCGGCCAGGCAGTACTCCAGGGCATCGCGCAGATTGGACTGTTCGCGGGCGAGCCGGGCGATCCAGGCCGGTTGTTCCCGGCCGATCCAGCCGGCCGCCGCGTCGGCGCACAACCGCTCGTACCATTCGTGGTGGCGGCGGCGCAGTTCCGGTTCCCGGCCCTGGTCCCGCAGCACCTCCCGGCCGTAGTCCCGCAGCGTCTCCAGCATCCGGAAGCGGACGGCGCCATCGGATTCCACCCGGATCAGGATGGATTTGTCCACCAGCGAGGACAGCACGTCGAGCACACTGTCGGGCGACGGATCGAACGCGCAGACCCCTTCCACCGCATCGAGTTCGCAGGCTCCGGCGAATACCGACAGCTGGGCCCACAGTTGTTGTTCGGCCGGAGTGCACAGCTCGAAACTCCAGTCCATGCACTGCCGCAGGGTCTGCTGGCGCTGAGGGGCGGTCCGCCCGCCACGGGTGAGGACCGGTTTGCGGATATCCAGCCGCTCCAGGATCTGTTGTGGCGTCATCGTGGCCAGCCGCGCGGCCGCCAGTTCGATGGCCAGCGGCAGCCCGTCCAAGCGCGCGCAGATCCGCGCGACGGCGGCCTTGTTGTCCTCGTCGAGTTCGAATCCCGGTACCGCGGTCGCGGCACGCTCGGTGAACAGGTTCACCGCGTCGAAGCGCGGCATCCCGAGCAGACTGGGCTCCCGGTCCGGATCCGGCACGGTGAGCGGGGCCACCCGCAGGACCGCCTCCCCCGCGATATTCAGCGGTTCCCGGCTGGTGGCCAGAATCCGCAGCCCGGGGCAGCCCTGCAGTAGCGCCTCGTCCAATTCCGCGACGGGATCGACCAGTTGTTCGCAATTGTCCAGCACCAGCAGCGTTTCCCGGGTGCACAGATTCTCGACGAGCACGTCGATGGTCGGACGGGCCGCCTGGCCCCGCACCCCCACCGCGGCGGCCACCACATCCACCAGGATCGCGGATTCGGTGACATCGGTCAGATCGACCAGCCACACCCCGTCGGCGAAATCCCTGCGCACCTGCGCGGCGACCCGCAGGGCCAGCCGGGTCTTGCCCACTCCGCCGGGCCCGGCCAGCGTGACCAGCCGCGCGGTGGACAGCAGATTCTTGATTTCCACGACCTCCGAACGCCGGTTGACCAGACTGGTCAGCTCGAGCGGGAGGTTCCCGGTGGAGTCCGGGCCGATCGGCCGGCGTTGCGCCGGTATCCGGGGTTGCCCGGGCGGGTCCGCAGCGGTGCCGCGCTCCTGCAGCGCCATCTC